>JABEVA010000203.1 GCA_013044065.1 Phycisphaerae bacterium | reverse complement strand
GGTAATTGTGGATTTCGTTCGCCCGCCGGAAGCCCCGTCCATCGGGACGCCACGGTCCCAAAAATCTTCGGGACCGGGCTGGAAGATGGTGCAATCCCGAGGTCTCGGGACGAATGAAAAGTGGCGGATCTTTTGATCAGGCCACGGGTTGGGTGTACCACCAACCACGCGAATCAATGTGCCGTTATGTTTCCTGGGTGTTGGCGTGCTGGCCGTCGGTCCGCTCACTTAGATCGGAGAAATGCTGAAGAAACGGGGAGTGAAGGGGCGAAAATGGTATTCAATCGACAGACTCCGCATCGGGATTCGTAGGAAGTTGTGTGTCTGGGTTCACCATGGCCAAGAGTAAACTACAAAACCAGCGCTGGCGCACCTGTTAAGATTGTGTTAAGATTCTCTTGGACGCTGCCGGCTTCCGCCGCACGAAAGAGGTCCGAAAAGTCTCATCCGCCCAGGCCGCAGAATCCCTCAAAACGCGAGAGAATAAATTTTTTTGCACCACCCCCGTTGGCTGCTCAATTCTCCGGGCTTTCATCAACCCGCCACCATACGCCCGCGTTGCTGGATATTTATCAAAGGTGTCGCCAGACCACGCTTCCACAATTATCCCTTTTTGGCTGCGGATGCGGCTCTTGGGGCAGGGGGGCATTTTCGCTTACCCAGGACCACATGCGTTCATTTTACAAGCGTCACTTTTTTCCTATACTTGGTTTTTGCCCGCGAACGCCGTGGTGCCGCTGCGTGGGCTTGGACATCGCTGTAAAATATAGATTGGACGATTAGCATGCTTAAAATATTGGTGGCGGATAAAATTGCCGACGAAGGTTTAGCCTTGCTCAAAGCCCAGGCGGATGTGGAATTTACGAACCACCCCAAGTGGAACCCGGGCGAATTGGCATCCATGATCGGAGATTACGACGGAATTATCATTCGTAGCGGAGTGAAGATCACTGCGGCGGAACTCGGCAAACCAGGACGGCTCAAGGGCATCGCCCGGGCTGGTGTAGGTGTGGATAATGTGGATGTGGAAGCCGCCACCAAAGCCGGCGTGTTGGTGATGAACACACCGGATGCCAACACCATTACGACGGCGGAACATGCCGTGGCCCTGATGTTGGCGCTGTCGCGGAAAATCGCCGGGGCCGATGCGCACGTTCGCAAAGGGCTGTGGGAGCGCAATCAATTCATGGGCACGCAGTTGGCGGGCAAGACGCTGGGAATTGTGGGATTGGGTCGCATAGGCCGGGCTGTGGCGAAACGGGCCTTGGGTCTGGAAATGCAGGTGGTGGCGCATGATCCATTTTTTTTCGCGGATACCGCCTTGGATGGACGGGTTAGGGTCATCAAAGACCTGGATGAAATGCTGCGGCAGTGCGATTTTATCACGGTGCATGTGCCTGGTGATAAAACCAAAGGGCTTATTGATGCCCGGCGGATCGGGCTGTGCCGCAAGGGCGTGCGCCTGATCAACTGTGCACGGGGTGGAATTATCGATGAAGCCGCTTTGGCCGAAGCGCTTAAAAGCGGGCAGGTGGGGGGTGCGGCGATTGATGTGTTTGATACGGAACCACCGGCCAAAGATCATGTTTTCATGGCGTTGGGAGACAAAGTGCTTTTAACACCGCACCTGGGTGCCAGCACGACCGAGGCGCAATCGGCGGTATCGGTGGATGCGGTGCAGGAACTGCTGCTGTATTTGCGTGGGCAGGGCATAGAAGGGGCGGTGAATGCCGGCGGTATTGATCTGAATCTTTCGCCGGCGGAAGCGGCCTATGCGGATCTGGCGCGGCGCATGGGAATTATTCTGGCGGCCATTTCGGAAAAAGGCTTTGACAGCATTACCCTGCGCACCAATGGGGAATTGCCTAAGCGCATCGCTCCAACCCTGCAAAGGCTCGCGGTGATCGAGCTGCTGCGTGGTTTTATTTCCGAGCCGCTCAATGTGGTCAATGTGATGCGGCAGGCTGAACAACGTGGAATTACCATTCGCCATGAGTCGCTGGGGCAGGCCGTACAAAGGGCGATTCAGCACAGCATTGAATTGGAGATCAGCGAAGGCGGACAGCGCCATACCATTATCGGAACGGTATTTGCGGATCATCTGCCGCGGGTGCTGGCCATCAAGGGTTACTGGATGGATATGGTTCCCGAAGGTCCGATGGCCCTGATTGTCAACAAGGACCGTCCGGGAGTGATTGGTTTTGTGGGTATGACGCTAGGGCAGAAGCATATCAACATCGCCGATATGACGATCAGTCGCAAGGGAGAAAAGGCGCTCATGTTGCTGAAGCTCGATACCCCTCCGACGCCCGAGTGCCTGGAGGCCTTGCGCAAGGACTCGGGTATTGAAGTGATTCGGAGTTTCACGCTGCCGGGGTTGGACCGAGGGCATCAATGAAACCATCACGTCGTGAAAGGAATTCTGCCGCTGGCGTGCAGCCGATCGTGGCGCGCCGCGGCCACCAGGGTGGCGCGGATGAATTTGCGATGATTTTTGTGGCCTTGGGTGAATCTACCCGTTTGGCGATCATGCAGTTGTTGCCGCGGCAGGCGGTTTGCAAAGATATGTATAATGTGGTGGAATTGGCTCAGGAACTGGGCCTGACCCAGCCGACGGTCTCGCATCATCTGAAACTTCTGCGCGAGGCGCGATTGGTGAAGTGCCGTCGCCAGTGCAACAGCCTGTATTTTTATGTGAACCAGCCAGCGGTTTTGCGATGGATGGCGGAAACAAAAAAGCGTTTCGGCTGCTGCTGACAGGGCTGGGAATCGAAGGCGGCTGGCCGGAAAATGGGTGTGGCGGGTTAGAAGCCACGCGGAGTTTGCGGGCATCGGTATTCACGGGCACTATAGGTAAAGGTGAGAACATGACAGATGGGCCGTCAAAAATCATTGCGGTGCCGGGCTTTGCGGCAAATTCGGGGATGGGTGTGGTTGAGCCGGCGGGGCAACCCAGAAAACTGTCGGCCATGAATATGCTCAATACCTGGTCCATTCAAGATTCGGCGGATACCTACGGCATCGACCATTGGGGCAAGGGTTATTTTTCGATCAATCCGGACGGCAATGTGGCGGTCCATCCGGAAAAAAATCCGGCGCGCAGTATTGATCTGAAAAAGTTGGTGGATCAATTGATTATGCGGGGAATCCAGTTGCCCACGCTCATTCGTTTTAGTGATATCCTCAAACACCGGGTGGGGGAAATGCACGATGCCTTTCAAAGTGCCATTGCGGAGAATAATTATCAAAATCGTTATATCTGTGTGTATCCGATCAAGGTGAATCAGCAGCGGCACGTGGTGGAGGAAATACTTAAGGTGGGGGCGGCGTACGGCTGGGGGTTGGAAGCCGGCAGCAAGCCTGAACTGCTGGTGGTGCTGGCGCTGGCCAACGGCAATGATACACCGATCATCTGTAACGGCTTTAAGGATGACGAATTCATCGAAACGGTGGTGCTGGCGCAGAAGGCAGGCAAAAACATTATTCCGGTGATTGAAAAATTCACTGAGCTTGAACTGCTCATCAAATATGGGCAAAAACACGGCGTGCGTCCGCGCATGGGCATGCGGGTGAAGCTGGCCACCCGCGGCAGCGGGCGGTGGGAATCGTCCGGCGGGGCGCGCAGTAAATTCGGCTTGTTTGTCGCGGAGATGCTTCAGGCTTTGGATTACCTCAAGCAGCGTAACATGCAGGATTGCTTAAAACTGCTGCATTTTCATCTTGGTAGTCAGATCACCAACATTCGCACGGTGAAAAACGCGCTCAACGAGGCGGCCCGCATCTATGCCGAACTTTCCCGGGCGGGTGCGGGGATGGAATACATTGATGTCGGCGGCGGCCTGGGGGTGGATTACGACGGCAGCCAGACCAACTTTGAATCTTCCATCAATTACACCCTGCAGGAATACGCCAGTGATGTGGTGTTTCGCATCAAAAGCGTGTGCGATGAATGTGGGGTCAAGCATCCGACGATTATCAGTGAAAGTGGGCGGGCCATGGTGGCGTATCATAGCGCTCTGGTGATGAATGTGCTGGGAGTCAGCGGCTTCAAATTTTCCGACGTGCCCAAGGAACTGCCCGCCGGCGAGGAAGTTCCGCAGCCGGTGAAAGATTTATTTGATTCCTTCCGCGATGTCAATAAGAAAAATTTTCTGGAAGTGTATCACGATGCCATGCAGCAGCGGGACGAATCACTGAATCTGTTTAACCTGGGCTATTTGAGCCTGGAATTGCGCAGCCTGGCGGAAAAATTATTCTGGGGTATCTGCGGCAAAATTTTGCGGGTGCTGGAGGAAATTGATTATGTCGGGGAAGATTTGGAAACCCTGAAAATTCAGCTTTCCGATACCTATTTCTGCAACTTTTCAATCTTTCAGTCCATGCCCGACAGTTGGGCCATCAAGCAATTGTTTCCGATTATGCCCATTCATCGACTCAAGGAAGAGCCTACACATCGGGCGGTGCTTGCGGATATCACCTGCGACAGCGACGGCAAGGTGGACTGCTTTATAGACCTGCGCGATGTCAAACGCACGCTGGAGCTGCATCAGTACACCGGTGAAGATTATTTTCTGGGGGCTTTTCTGGTGGGGGCGTATCAGGAAATACTCGGCGATTTGCACAACCTGCTGGGCGATACCAACGCGGTGCACGTGCATATTGATGAACAGGGCGAAATTCATGTGGAGGAGGTTGTGCGCGGGGATACCGTGCGTGAAGTCCTGCAATATGTACAATTCAGTGCCGACGAGCTGCTGGCCCGCATGCGCAAGGATGTGGAACGGGCGGTGCGGGAGAAAACCATTTCTCTGGAGGAATCCACCCTGCTGATGAATTTCTATGAATCCGGTCTTTCCGGCTATACGTATCTGGAAGAACCGCACGAACAGTAGCGGCGGGTTGGCACGAAGGCCGCCGGGCGGGAACCATCCCGGCGCGGCCGGGACACACGGACCGACGCGGAAAAATCGCAAGAGCAGGAATCACGGGGTTTATGGAAAAACCCGCGGGGGCGCTGCATTGAATTGCAATAATCTTTCTGTTAGCTTGAAATATGAGTCCGACGATTTTTCGCCATCGCAACTACCGATTCTTCTTCTTTTTCAGGGAAGAACCCCGCTTGCACGTCCACCTTATTTCGCCGGATGGCGAGGCTAAATTCTGGATCGATCCGGAGGTCGAAGTGGCTGCGAACAAGGGACTCAAGCCACCGGCCATCAACGAACTTCAAGAAATTATAAAGGAGCGACAAGATGAGTTCCGCGAACACTGGCACCGCCATTTCCAATCCTGAAGTTCTCAACGTCTCGCCGCATGGATTGTGGCTGATGGTTGAGGATAAGGAGTACTTTCTGGCTTTCGATGATTTTCCGTGGTTTCGTACCGCCGCTGTGCGGCAACTTTTTGCCGTCGAGTTGTATCATGGGGAGCATCTTTATTGGCCGACGCTGGATGTGGACCTGTCGCTGGAGCAGATTGTGCATCCGGAAAAATTCCCGCTGATCGCCCGGTAGTCGCCCGGGCCAGTTGGCATAGTGCGTGGCTGTGGTGGCTATGGCTTTGCACCGAAGGCGCTACCAGCCGCGGATGCGGCGCTTTCGCGTGGCGATGCGCACGCCGGCACTGAATACCAGCACCATGCTTACCAGCACCAGCGATGCCGTCCACGCCTGGGCCCGCCAGTGCGGATCATCGGACTGGGAGTAGTTATAAATTTGTTCAGTCAAGGAAGGCATCTGTCGATTGGGATTGTAGACCATGGCGTCATTTCCGAAGGCGGTAAAGAAGAGTGGTGCGGTTTCCCCGGCGACACGGGCGATGGCCAGCATGATGCCGGTGATAATACCCGCTTTGGCGGCGGGTATCACCACGCGCCAAAGTGTTTCCGCCTTGGATGCTCCCAAGCCTGCAGAGGCCTCACGGTGCGCCAAGGGCACCATGCGCAGCATTTCCTCAGTAGCCCGGGCGATAATGGGTACCATGATAAGTGCCAGCGCCAAACCGCCAGCCCAGCCCGAATACCCGTTGGTAATGCCCATCCATGATTGCACCCGATGCGACCCTAGCGATAGGTGCCCCACCCAGCCATTATAATTTTGCGGGCGAACGACCATGATCTGATAGACTACCACCCCAAAGAGAATGGTCGGCGTCCCGGCCAGCACATCCAGGGTAAGGCGAATACCTTGAGTGGTCCATCCCTTGGGTGCGTATTCCGCCAGATAGATTCCGCAGAGCATACCGATGGGAACTCCGATCAGGCCGGCTATTCCCGCCAGAATGAGGGTGCCGACAATGCAGTTTCGCATGCCCATGGGTTCCTGCAAAGGCAAATGCGTGAAAAAGCTCCAGTGCAGGCCGCTGATGCCTTTCCATAGCATATAGCCCAGGATTAGAAATAGCATCGCCAAAGCCAGCGCTGCTGCGGCGGTGCAAAGAATTTTGGCCAGCCAACTGACCAGGCGCGGCCACCACTCATACTGGTGAAAGGATTGGGGCGTAGGGATCGTATCCGCTGGCATAAAATCTGGTTCCTTCATCAGGCGGGAGTTATACGGTTGAGCAATATTCGCGCGGCGATATTGGTCAGCAAGGCGCTGATGAGCAGCGTCAAAGCCACATACATCATGGCGCTTAAATAAATGGGGTGGGCTGCCTCCAGAAATTCATTGACGAATACGCCGGCCATGGTTTGGCCGCCGGCGAACAAACTCGAACTGACGCGATCGGTGTTACCAATCACCATGACGACAGCCATAGTTTCCCCGATGGCTCTGGCCATGCCCAAAACGGCGGCACCAAAAATGCCTACCCGGCAGTAGGTCAGTGCCAGTCGCGTAGTTTGCCACCAGGTTGCGCCCAGCCCGTAAGCCCCCTGTTCAAGCTCTTCCGGAAACTGCTGCAATACGTCGCGCGTTATGGCGGTGATGATCGGCAAGATCATAATAGTCAGGATCAGGCCACCGGCCAGATAGTCGCTTCCGGATGGGCCGCCATGCACCAAATTCGCGGGAAAATATTCCCTGCGGTGGCCCGGATAATAACCGAGGGGAATCAACTCTACATTTCGCAGGGCTTTCCACATCCACATTTCGATATGGGTCTGAAGCCATGGCGACATGACAAACGCTCCCCACAAGCCATATACCACACTGGGAATGGCTGCCAGCAGTTCCACCAGAAAGGAAACCGGACCGGCCAGCCACTGTGGGGCAATTCGCGTGATAAACACGGCACATCCAATGCTTAGCGGAACGGCCAGCAACAGGGCGATGAAGGTGGTAACGGCTGTGCCGTAGGCAAAGGACAGCACGCCGTATCGATCCATACCCGGGACGGGGTTCCATGTTGAGGTTGTAAAAAAATGCCAGCCAATGTGTGCAATGGCCATCCAGGCTCCATTGAGGAGCACGGCAAATATCAGCAGCAGAATGCCGAACATCAGGGCCACGCCACTGATCGACAGGCCAATGGTCAGGCGGTCCAGAACAATGCGGAAAATGCGGTGGCATGGGTTGGATGCCGGCGCTAGCGAATCGCGGGTGATGGGATTAGACATCATCTTTCTCGTGTGATGGTAAGCACAAGCCATGAATTATCCGCACTTGGGAATCATCGGGCCGCTGCTTGGCCACGGTGAAGAGCTTGGCAATTGACGAGCATCCCTGCTTAAAAGCTGGCCTTAATCTCTGATCTTGATCGATAGAGCGGGCCGGTTCCGGCGTACCGGAACCGGCCACGCTCCACAATCTCATCGAAAGATATATCAATAATGCAGGTGGTGGCCCTTCCAGGTGGCTTTAGCTAACTGGGCGAGTACCTTTTTCTGCATCGCGGGTCCCAGGCGAATGTACTGCATGGTTTTAGCGTACTTTTGGCCCGTGGTGAGAATCCAGTGGATGAATTCAAGAGTGGCCTTGGCCTTGGCCTTGCTCATATAACCCAAGTCACGGTCCGTAATCAGGTACGTAAAGCCGGAAATCGGATAGGCCTTCTTCCCCGACGGGTTAATAATGTGCAGACGCAGATCCGCGGGCAGGTTTTCCACCACCGCCTTCTGCGCTGCAATGACCGCCGGCATCGATGGTTGAATGGCGTAGCCGTCTTTGTTGATCAGTCGGGCCACCGGAAAATGCGCGGGGATGGCGTATGCATATTCCAGATAGCCCAGACCACCGATGGTTTTCTCGATCAGCGCCGCAACACCGGGGTTGCCCTTGCCGCCGCGTCCTACCGGCCAGTTGACCGAGGTAGATTGCCCAACCTGCTTTTTCCAGGTCGGACTGACCTTGCACAGGTATCCGGTGAAAATGAAAGTGGTGCCGGAACCATCCGAGCGGTGGGCCACCAGAATCGGCAAGTCCGGCAGTTTCACACCGGGATTGAGTTTCTTGATCGCCGGATCATTCCATCGCGTCACTTCGCCGAGGTAAATGTCGGCAATCAATTTCCCGTTCATCACCAGTTGCTTATGTACCATCGGCAGGTTGTAGCTCATCACTTCCGGACCG
>JABEVA010000202.1 GCA_013044065.1 Phycisphaerae bacterium | reverse complement strand
GATTATCGGTACGGCGGTGGAGTCGATCGAAACGGCGGAAGATCGGGATCAGTTCAATCAATTGATCGTGCGTTTGAAGTTGCGTCAGCCGGACGGCGGAATCGCGCGCAGCGCCGAGCAAGCACGGGCGGTGGCCCAGCGCATCGGCTATCCGGTGCTGGTGCGGCCATCCTATGTGCTGGGAGGCCGGGCGATGGAAATTGTTTCCACCGAGGAACAACTGGATTTTTATATTCGCCATGCGGTGGAAGTGGCTGATGACCACCCCATTCTCATTGACCGCTTTTTGGGCGATGCGACGGAAGTGGATGTGGATGCTATCGGGGATGGGGAGAATTACCTGGTGATTGGGGTGATGGAACATATCGAGGAAGCGGGCATTCACTCCGGCGATTCGGCGTGTTCAATTCCGCCGTTTAGTCTAGGGGCGGACGTGGTGGAGGAAATTCGCCGCAACACCCTGGCTTTAGCCAAAGCCCTGAAGGTGCGGGGGCTGATGAATGTGCAGTTTGCGATCAAGGATGACCAGGTATACGTGCTGGAAGTGAATCCGCGGGCCAGCCGCACCGTGCCTTTCGTGAGCAAGGCCACGGGCGTGCCGTGGGCCCGTATTGCCGCCAAGGTGATGTGCGGCAAAACGCTTTCTGAACTGGGGGTTACGCGGGAGGTGGTGCCGACGCGGCATGTGGCCGTGAAGGAAAGCGTGTTTCCCTTTAACAAGTTTCCCGGGGTGGATGTTATTCTTGGGCCGGAAATGCGCTCCACGGGAGAAGTCATGGGCATTGACGAAAGTTTTCCGGTGGCCTATGCGAAATCGCAGATGGCGGCGGGCGCAAGTTTACCGCTCAAGGGGACGGTTTACTTTTCGGTACGGGACGGCGATAAGAAGGCGGTTATTCCGACGGCGCGAAAATTGCAGAGTGCGGGTTTTAATCTGCTGTGCACCAGCGGCACCTGGCAGGTGCTTGCGCAGGCCGGCATCGCCTGTCAACGGATCAACAAAATTCCGGAAGGGCGGCCCAACATCATTGACGCGATTAAAAATCGGCAGGTGGATTTGCTGATCAACACGCCAACAACCAAAGGCCCCAATACTGATGAAGGACGGATTCGGGCGGCAGCGGTATTGCACAAGGTGCCGATTATCACGACGGTGACCGGAGCCGAGGCGGCCGCGGATGCGATCTTGTCGCTGCAACAAAAGGATTGGACGGTCAAGTCATTGCAGGAGTATTATGCCCAGATGACATCGGACGGGGTGGTCGGAACGGCGGACAAATCGGCCTTGGACGGTGCGGTAGCCGCAGCCGGGGTATAGGGTACCGCCCTGGGGGCAAAACTGGAAAACCGGCTTGGGGCTTGCTAGGGTTATCCGGTAAGTATAACGACGGCAGATGTGATGGATAGCGAAAATTCAAGGAGTTCTTCGGAGCGTGGCCGGAGCGGCGGGGCGGGGGAAACACCGGCCCGGGGTCCGGCGGATTTGCCGCAGTGCTGTTTGCGGGCCGCACAGGGACAGTTTGTGAGTTTGTGGGGTGAAATGGCGGAGCATTGGGGCATTAACCGCACCATGTCGCAGGTTCATGCCTTGCTGATGATTTCTCCGGATCCGATGACCGCGGAACAAATTATGGAGGAATTGCAGATTTCGCGGGGCAATGTGAGCATGAACCTGCGCGAACTAATTCACTGGGGTATTGTCAGACGCACCAATATGGTCGGTGATCGTCGCGATTTTTTCGCGGCGGAGGCGGATGTCTGGATCATGTTCCATCATATCTTTAATGAACGCAAACGCCGCGAATTGGATCCGCTGCTGAGTCGGCTGGAGGCGTGTCTGAATGGGTGCGCCGGACGGCAAATCGATCCTGAAAAGCGGGCAACCTACGAAAAATTTATAGCTCAAGTGGGAGCGTTGCACGAGTTTTTTGCGATCTTTCATCGCATCTTCGGTCGTATTGGTACGGAACAACCCGGTCGGCTGGCGCAGATGGTCAAAGCGTTTGAGCAGATGCTCTAAGTTGTTGTCGCGGCCACGATTCCTGCGGCGTAAAACACGTCGCGTTGAAGTTCACCGTCCCGATGGACATCGGGAGAAACATCGGACGCGGAGGTTCGCAGAGGTTGACGGGCTGCGGATAACGCGGTGCTGCGGAATTCCAAGCCACCGCTGCATGCGAAAGCAGCTTGCGCCCGGGGAAACAAGCCCTGTGCTGGTGGGTGCGTAGCGACGGCCCAATCCCGATGCTGGGCCTGTTGATTTAATCGAATTTCTCGCCGCTAACCGGCCTTGGCGCTCAAAAAACGAGGGTGAAAAGGGCGAAAATGGTACTAAATCAACAGGCCCTGCTTCGGGAGATACCAAGCGGCGGATATTTTCATCAGGCCAGTCCGGAGCTATAATTGAAAACCTGTGGTGGCGACTGGAAAGAGGATTGTAGTTTTGACTGGATACCGGTGGCCGAGAGATGCCGGTGCTGCTTTTGGCAGCGGGCGTGAGCAAGGTGTCGCGATAACCCCGAATGGCGGCTCCTGGTTGGAGCATAGATGTAATGTGATCCATGACTTTAGAGGCACCATTGGCAACAAAATCGGGACCGCGGGGTCAAGCAAACAAGCCGGCGGAATTGGTAGCATCTCCCGCGACTCGATCGTGCCGCATTGGAGAATTTTCCCTGGCCCTTCCGGCCATGCAGGCGGGGTTGGCGGGTTATAGTGATATGGCTATGCGTGTGGTGGCGCGGCGACGCGATTGCCCGTATGCGGTGACGGAAGCTCTGTTGGACCGGGTACTGCTTATGGGCGGTCGAGGCCGCGAAAAGGGTAGCGTTTTATGCCCGGAGGACCATCCTGTGGCAGGCCAATTGCTGGGCAGTGAGGCGGAAGAAATGGCGGCGGCGGCCCGGGTTCTGCTGGATTGCGGCTTTGATGTAATTGATCTGAATTTTGCGTGCCCGGTGCGCAAGGTCATGGGGCGTTGCCGGGGGGGATATCTGCTTGGCGATCCGGCGGAAGCTATTGAGATCATGCGGCGGGTGCGTGATGCGGTGCCCGGAGCGCTGACGATGAAGCTTCGTCGGGCGCTGGATGAATCCGCGGTGGCTGGGGAGAATTTCCAGCGTATCTTTGAAGAGGCCGTGGAATTGGAATTTGCGGCGGTGGCGGTGCATGGGCGCACGGTGCGGCAAAAATACACGGGCTTGGCGGACTGGACGTTTTTAGAGCAGCTCAAGAGCCGCTATCCGCAGGCCACGATTTTCGGCAGTGGCGATGTGTTTACCGCAGAGGATGCGATGCGGATGCTGGTAGAGACCGGCGTTGACGGGGTATGGATAGCGCGGGGAGCGATAGGAAATCCGTGGATATTTCGCGATTTGGCGGCGCTGATGCGAGGCGAATCATTGCCGCCTCCCCCCGGAATTTTAGAGCAGCGGCAGGCGATTTTGGAGCACTATGCCATGGCGACGACGCTGTATGGGGAAGACCAAGCTTCGCGGCATATGCGCAAAATGGGAATCAAATATGCCAAATTGCATCCGCAGGGAGCTGTGGTGTGGCGGGACTTTATTGCGGTTCGGTCGCAGATGGATTGGCAGGGGGTGCTGGACCGGCATTACCATCAGGATGGACCGGGAATTCGCCCGCCGAGCGTGCCCGATGCGCAGGATATGTTTCGGGGATGCGGTGTGGTGCCGGAGGGTTGTACGTGATGGGTAAACGTGGGGTGGTGGCGGTTTTCCAAACGCCGCCGCGGCGAATTTTGATTGTCAAGCCGAGTTCGCTCGGTGATATTGCCACAACCTTGCCATTGCTGTGCGATTTGCGGGCTTTTTATGCCGAGGCTCAAATCGACTGGCTGATAGCTCCATCGCTGGCGGATTTGGTGCGCGGGCACGAGGCTTTGCATGAGTTGTTATATTTTGACCGCGGAGCGGTGGAGCCGTGGTGGTCACCGGCGGGCGTAGGCCGGCTGTGGCGGCTGCAACATTTGCTAAGGGTCAAACGCTACGATCTGGTGCTTGATGCGCAGGGCTTGCTGCGCAGTGGAGTGCTGGCGCTATGGACCGGGGCACCGGTGCGGGTTGGTTTCGGATGGGCTCGGGAGGGAGCGGTACATCTGTACACCCATTGGTCGCACTTGCCGCCGCCACCGCAGCAGGCCGTGGTGCGCATGCGCAGCTTGATGGGGCCTTTGGGCGGGCCACCGCGGCCGGTAGAGTTTCGTGTGCCGATTTCCACGGTGGCCTTGGATGGTTTACGCGGCTTATGGCCCATGGGAGGCGACCGGGTGGCGGCAGTGATTCCCGGTGCGCGGTGGAATTCGAAGCGTTGGTCGGAAGATGGATTTGCCGAGATAGCCGTGCGGCTTGCGGCGGCGGGGTTTGGCATTGTGCTGATCGGCAGCAAAAGTGAAGAGCGTCTATGCGCTATGCTTGCCCAACGGGTAGGCCCGGCGGCGGTGAATTTGGCCGGGCGCACCACGCTCGCTGAGATGATCGCGGCGTTATCGTTATGCGATGTTGTCATTGGCAATGACAGCGGTCCGCTGCATGTGGCGGTGGCCTTGGGTCGTCCGTTGGTGGGTCTTTACGGTCCGACCGATCCATTGGAGGTGGGTCCGTGGGGCCAACTGGATCATGTGTTGCAGTTTGACGATCCGGGAAATTATCGGGCTGCGGCTTCGGCGGATCGATCCGGCACGCTGGTACGGTTGCCGGCCGAGCGGGTTTGGGAAATGGTCAAAACAGTCGCAGGAATATGAAGGCATGAGTGAATCAATCGGTAGAGGTTCGGCAGGCGGAGTTGCTTTACCGCCGCACGCCACTTTGGTGCTGGCCAGTGCATCCCCGCGGCGGGCAGAGTTGCTGCGTCGGGCGGGCTACAAGTTTATAATACGGCCAAGTCGGTGCCGGGAACTGTGTAAAAAGCCGTCGTCCATTCCGGTGGAAGTCTGGCCGGTATGTGTGGCCATGGCCAAGGCGCTGGCGGTGCAACAACGGCGGCATGGCGACGAGATCATCCTGGCGGCGGATACGATTGTGGTGGTTGATGGTCGCATTCTTAACAAAGCCCACCACCGTGGGCAGGCCAGAGCGATGCTTTCTTTGCTGATGGGGCGCACCCATCGCGTGATGACGGGGATGGTGCTGTTGGCGGACGGCGCGGAGCGGATGGCGTGTGCCACCACCGTGTGCCGCATGAAAAAGGCTTCATCCGACTGGTTGGAAAAGTATCTGGATTCGGGCCAATGGCGCGGCAAGGCGGGAGCGTATGGCATACAGGATCCAGTGGTGGAGGGGCACCGGATGGTGCGGGTGATTTCCGGGGAATGGCACAATGTCATGGGGTTGCCACTGGACCTACTGCGGCAGGAACTGGCGGTACTGGCGGCCCATCGCTGAAAAAAAAGGGGTCAGGTACATTTTTTTTTGGGGGAGCGAACCCGATGCTGGGCCTGTTGATTTAATCGAATTTTTCGCCTCCAATCGGCCTTGGCGCTCAAAAAACGAGCGTGAAAATGTCGAAAATGGCACTATACCTCTCACGGCTAAAAATTGAAGCCTTAAATGCAGGATAATGGCGGCACAATCCGATAATAAATAATGTCGGGCGATGGAACGTCCGGGAAAG
>JABEVA010000023.1 GCA_013044065.1 Phycisphaerae bacterium | reverse complement strand
CGGTCCAAAGGCCTGCCAGCCGTGTCGTTACCGCCAGCGCCGCCCAACCGTTCCGGCGTGTGTCGGTCGCCCGGCTCCGCCAAGATGGCCGGTTGGCACCGGTCCATTTAGACCGGCATTGGCGATTGGTCCAGTTGTTCATAAAGTGCCTCAAGCCTGTCCACCATCACGTTGGCATCAAACATCCGCTGACACATCCGCCGTCCCTGGCCTCCCATGGAGGTTCGCTGGTCGGCGTTGGCGGTGAGTTGTAAAACCGCGGCCTTCAACTCCGTTTTATTTCCGGGTGGAACCAGCAGCCCGGTGCGCTGCGCCACACAAACTTCCCGCGCACCGTCGCAGTCGTAGGCGATCACAGGCACGCCTTCCAGCAGGGCCTGCGGAACCGCCCGCGGCAGCCCTTCCCGAAAACTCGGATGTATCAGTATATCCATTGCCGGGATTAATTCAGCCACCTGTGTGGGCGGCACCAGGCCGGTGAGGGTAAAATGGTCCTGCCAGCCATGGGTTGCAATCGTCTCTTCAAATCTGGACCGAAACACGCCATCCCCGATCCATAAAAAGTGGAGTTGTGAATATGCCGCTAACAATTCCGCTGTTATCTCCAGTAAATCGTCATGGCCTTTGAGCGGCTGCAGGCGGGCAATGGTGCCCAGCACCAGGCGATCCTCTGGAATTCCCAATGTTTTCCGGGCGGCCGCTCTGGTGTTCGCCGGGCTTAAAAAGGGGGCGGTATTCATGCCGCTGTAGATCGTGTGAAATTGTTCACGCCGACCGATGCCGTTGTGCAGGGCGGTGGCGGTCATCGCATCGGCCACGGAAATGATGGCGTGGCAGCGCCGGGCCGCGCAGCGTTCCAGCATGAGCCAGGGAGTATTGATGATGGCAGATTGATACGGATGAAACGGCAATCCGTGAATGGTGTGGACCACCACCGGAACGTTTTCGTGCCAGGCCGCATACCGGGCGATGATTCCGGCTTTGCTCGAATGGGTATGCACCACCTGCGGCCGCAGCCGGCGACAGATGGATCGAATGGCAAAATAAGCCCAGGTGTCTTTCAGCGGCTGCGGGTTGCGCACCAGGGCCGGATGTTCCAGCACCGTATAGCCGTCTCTGCGTGCCTGTTCCAGCAGCGAACCTTCCGGCCCGACACTAGGCCCCGTCAGCAGTGTCACTTCGTGGCCGCGTTGATGGAGGCCCTGGCAGGTAAGCAGGGTGTTCTCCTGGGCACCGCCCACAATCAGCCGGGTAATAATATGCAGTATCTTCACGCCGATATTTCTCGTAATCCCGACAGGGCCAGACCTTGTAGCAATGCCAAGCTCATCGTGGCAATCAACCTAAAAGCGTATCCAATCCAGACACAAGCCGGATGCAGGGGCGCACGGGCCGGCCAAGGCGCGGCTTTTGGACGCAAGAATCCGGTCAATGTCCTCCGGATCACCCTGGCTACGACCTATTTCCAGCACCGTACCCACCATGGTTCGCACCATGTGGTACAAAAAACCGCTTCCCTCCACCGCAAAAATAATAATGGGTCCGCGCTGATGAATACCGCAATGAAAAATCTCCCGCTCCGTGGTGTCACGGTCGCCTCCGGCCCCCTGAAAAGCGGCAAAATCATGGCGGCCCACAAACCGGGCGCAGGCTTGCTGCATCCGGGCCACGTCCAGAGTATGCCAGAAATGATAAACATAATTACGGTAAAAAACGCTGCGATCACGCTGGTTCCAGATCACGTACCGATAACGCTTGCTGCGGGCGTGGCGGATGTCAAAATCCGGCTCTGCCTCCTCGATGCGATGGATCACAATATCCGTCGGCAACCGGCTGTTGATCGCCATGCGCAAACGCCTCGGATCCAAATGCGTATCCACCGTCATCTGGGCCACCTGTCCCCGGGCATGCACCCCGGTATCCGTGCGCGACGAGCCTAGCACAGTAACCGGATGATTCACAATTTCTCCGGAGGCTTTCTCAATTGTGGCCTGCACGGTGGGCACGGGGTCGCGTTGCCGCTGCCAGCCGCAGTACGCCGAGCCGTCATAGGAAACAATCATTTTCATCCGGACCATGGCCATCACACGTCCTCACCGCCCGGCGGGCAGGCCTTGGGTCAGCGCACCAGCAGTTCCGCAATCTGCAGGCCGTTGAGCGCTGCGCCCTTGAGCAATTGGTCGCCCGCCACAAACATCGCAATGGAGTGGCCACGCGGATCGCTCATATCCTGACGGATGCGTCCCACCAGCACATCGCCCTGGCCGCTGGCATCGCGTGGCATCGGAAAATAGTTGCGCCCGGGATCATCCACAATTTTCACCCCGGGGGCTTTGGACAAAAGGGCCCGCACTTCCCCCGGCGAAATAGGCCGGCGGCATTCAATGGTCAGCGCTTCACAATGGGCCCGCAGCACCGGCACACGTACGCATGTGGCCGAAACACGAATGTCCGGATCGCCAAATATCTTCCGCGTTTCCCGCAGCATCTTCAATTCTTCCTCGTTGTAGCCGGTGGCGGCATCCACCACCGAATTATGCGAAAACACATTGAACGCATACGGATGCGGCAGCACCTTGGGGGGATAATCGCGGTCCTCCAGCTTGGCTTTGGTGCTGGCCAGCAGTTCCTCCATGGCCGCAGCTCCGGCCCCACTGGCCGCCTGATAGGTCGCCGCGATCAGGCGCTCAATACGGTTCACCCGATGGATGGGCCATAACGGCACAATGCCGATGATGGTCGAACAATTGGGATTGGCGATAATGCCCTGATGGCCGGCGATTGCCTGGGGATTAATTTCCGGCACCACCAGCGGAACCGATGGATCCATCCGAAAGGCCGAACTGTTGTCAATCACCACCGCGCCCGCCCGCACGGCTGCCGGGGCGAACTTTTTACTGATGCTGGAACCCGCTGAAAAAAACGCAATGTCCACACCCGTGAAACTGTTTTCCGTAAGCTCCTGCACCGGAATCCGGCGATCTTGAAATGTTACCGTCTTGCCCGCCGATCGCGCCGATGCGTAGCAGCGCAAATCCGCCACCGCAAAATGACGCTGCATCATCATTTGCGAAAACTCCACACCCACCGCGCCCGTGGCCCCTACAATTGCTACAACAGGAGGACATTTCATCCCGCACCACCCTTTCTCTAGTGACATATTCTCAAGCTATCATCAATGCAGAAGTGGTTTTTAGCCGGCCCGTTTGCCTTCCGCCATAAATATCTCGTCGCGGGCGTAGGGCTGACTTTTTCCATCCAGCCCCATCTTGGCCGACTGGCCCGTTGGCGATATCGCCAAAGCGCCGGCACGCTCCATATATTGCACCCGTCCCATCCGCAGAAAATCCAGCGCATCCAGCCCGCCATTAATCTCCGCCTGTGCTCCCGATTTTAACACCCACTCAAACCCCTCCACTTTCGGAGCAATAATATCACGCGCCCGGCTGTAAAAGCGGCGCAACATCTCCAACCCTTGCGAGCGGTCCAGTTCCATCGCCTGACGCAAGGGTTGAAACCCTTCCACAGCCAGATTCCGGCGGCGCAGAGCCTGTTCTTCCGTTTTGGCCATCGCCGCCTGCGCATACGCTGTCGGATCCTGCACAATGGCTTCCGGAAACGTCAGCACAAAATCGCCGCGTTCCGATAAGCCCCCATTTTGCATGATGATCAACAGTTCCAGGTTTTCATGTGGATTGAGCACGCGGTGAATAAGCCCCGGGCGAAAGGCCACCAGTTTGGAAGGTTCCAGTTCAATTTTTTGATACCCTTCACCGGACAAGGTTTCCACATATCCGTGTCCAGCCAGGCAATAGTACATCTCTGAACAAACGGTATGCACATGTGGACTTCCACCGATAGCGCCGTCCGGCCCCGGCGTCGTGTCCACCTTGACCCGAGCAATCCCCACCCCCGCCGGCAACATCAATTGTCTTATATCCATTTTTTATTTGGTCCGCAATCAGCTTCAACATCATTCATTCATCATAATCGTAGCATATTGTGGACGTTGGGACAATTCCGGACCGGAGGCCCAGCGCGGTGGGGCCATATTCTTTGGCAAAACCATCCCACAAGCCCTGTTGGAGGGCGGCCATCTTGGCCGCCCGAGGGCCGCTCTGGAAGCCAAGCCGCCGGAATGCCACGCGGCCGTTGCCAAAAACTATTGCCCGCATCCGGCCGGCGTCATCTTCGATCCTCCGGCTGCCGTGCTGCGTTGTTCGCGGTTATACTCTCCACCATGATGATCAGCCGCGCTGACTATTTTCTCACCCACCGCCTCACTGCCCCGGTCATCATGGGGGTTATCAATGCAACCCCCGATAGTTTCAGTGACGCCGGGCAATTTCAAACCAGTACCGGTATCAACCACGCCGCCGCCGTGGAATATGCTCTGGATCTGGCCCGCCAGGGGGCGGTTATTCTCGATATCGGCGGGGAAGCTTCCTCCTTTCATCGACCGGGTATTGGGCCGGTTGTCCCCGAGGAACAGATTCGGCGCGTTTTGCCCATCATTGAAGCCATTGCCCGCCGGCGCGACGCCGCCGAGGGCGTTTTGCCCGCTTTGCTTACCCCGCCGCCCAAGGGCCTGCGGCCACCAGGAGATTTTTCCATCGTCCACTCTGCGACCTCCACCAGCGGCCATACGCCGCCTTCTTCGCAGTCTGCATCAAGTGACCCCGGCCACAGCCCCCTCATCAGCATCGACACGCGCAGCAGCGTGGTCGCGGCGGCGGCACTGCGGGCCGGTGCCGATATCATCAATGATATTTCCGCCGGCACGGACGATCCGGAAATGTTTCCGCTGGCCGCCGGCATGAATTGCCCCCTCATTTTGATGCACCGCCGGGAAGAGCGCCCCGGCCAGGGCCCTCCGGCCTACGCCAATGTCTGCGCGGAGGTGGTCGATTATCTCCAGCAGCGCAGTCAGGACGCGTTGGCCGCCGGCCTTCAGCCACACCGAATTTTGTTGGATCCGGGCCTGGGGTTTGGTAAATCACCCGCTGATAACTGGAAACTCCTGGCGGGCATCGGCGAGCTGGCTAGCCTCGGATTTCCCGTGGTGCTCGGAGCCTCGCGCAAAAGATTCCTCTCAGACCTGCTGCCATCACACCAGCTCCAGGCCGGTCTGGATGGCTGGCTGGCCAGAGATATTCTCACCAGTGAGATTACCGTGCTGGCGGCGGCCCGCGGCGTTAGAATTCATCGCGTGCATCAGGTGCCGCTGGCCCGGCAGGCTCTGGAAGTTTTTGCACGCATGACCGTAACCGAACAGGACCATTGAATGCAATTTTTTCTGCATGGAAAATTCGACCCCGGTGTGGCCGAAAAGCTCAAAGCGGCCGGCCATCAGGCCCATACCGCGACGGAATTGGCCCGCGGCGTATCGGGCGAACCCGACGCGGCTGATTTTTCCGACCAGCGAGATCTGCTGGTGGCCATCGCCGCGCGGCAATGGATGCTGCTGACCAATCAGCGCGATCTGGTACAACAGGCCTGTGATCAGCGCTTGCCCGGCCCGGCCATCATGGTGCTGCTGGTGAGTGCCGGTTCACCGGCCGCCCAAAGCCAGGCCATAGATCGCCTGTTCGCGCGTTACCCCAGGCTATCCCCGGGTCGACTTTACACCATAACACCCAACCGGGTAAAAGTGCGGCAGTTGCCGCAGCCGCGCCGGGGGTAATAGCTGTAACCGCACGTACGCTGGGGCCATGGCCAAACCAGATAATGGATACAAGCTCGATGCTGGAAATTACACTCGACAATGTTGTTGAATACCTCCGCTTGCGCAGTGCCGTGGGAAATGGAAAGGTTCTGGTCCGTGCCCTCTCCGGCGGCGTGGCCGGCAGTGTGCTCCAGATTCTGGACCTGGAGGCCGGCGAAAAAATCGGCACCGATATGCGCAGCGAATCGCAGAAGCGCCGCGGCGTTGCCGATAGCCGACCCGCCGTGGGGCATTGCTTTGTCCTCAAACAGCCGCTGGATAAATTTCGCACCGCCGCCGAATGGCTGGTGGATCGAGATCGCATCTGGATTGAACGCGATTGCATGGCCTTTCTGGCCGGCATCCTGCCCGCGGGGAGCGTACCGGAAGTGCTGTGGAGCGATGAAGAAAACTTCGTGCTGGCCATGAGCTGCGCCCCGGTCGGATTTGTCTGCTGGAAAAATGACCTGCTGCAGGGCCGTATCAATCCGGAAGCTGTGCGATTATCGGCCCTGGTTCTGGCGATGATGCATGCCGCCACCGTGGGCAGCGCCGAATGCATGGCCCGGTTTGGAAATCAACGCGGCTTTATACAACAGCGCATCGATCCCTACCTGGAAACCGTGGCCAAAAAGCACCCGGACCTTCGCCGGCCCCTCGATCGGCTTATGACCATGCTGCTGGAAAAACCGGTGTGTCTGATCCACGCCGATTATTCCCCCAAAAACATGCTGGTCAAAACCGATTCTGAAACCAAAACCACCGATCTGATGCTGCTGGATTTCGAAATCGCCTTTTTTGGACGCCCGGTCTTCGATGTGGCCACGCTTATCAACCACCTGCTGCTCAAAGGCTTTCACCGCGGACCGGCCTGGCGATCGTATATGATTGCCGCCGACCAGTTCTGGCATACGTACCGTACACACGTCGGCCCGGACCTGGCCGAGGAAGTCAACGCCACCGGCGGCAAAATGCTCGGTGCGTTGATGTTGGCGCGGATGGATGGCAAATCTCCGGTGGAATACATCGTCGAGGCCCAAGTCCAAGAGCATATCCGCCGCTGCGCCCGCCACCTGCTGACTCTTGCCGATGACTCCCTGGATACCGCCATAGATGAGGTTGCCCTGTTTTTTTAACTCTGCCCGTGGAGGTCGCCCCGCCCCGGAGCGCCCCACTTTGCACAACGTCGCTCAAGGGGTACGATATTTGCCATTAACAAGTCCATCGTCGATCTGGATAATTCCTCGAGCACGCCATCCCCCGGGAGCCAGAGCCTCCTGGAATCCGTCGATGCGACGCGGATTAAAGCGTTTGGCCAAGCGGCCCGCGGTGTACGCTCGCAATTCGGCCAGTTTTCCACACCGCCTCTGGTGGCACAGAAAATGGCCTCCATGTTCTCCAACCATCGCCCCACTATTCGGTTGCTGGACGCTGGGGCCGGAACAGGTTCTCTTATTGCGGCCTTCGTTGCTGATATGGCTGGACGGCACCGCAAACCCGAAGCAATTTTCACCACCGCTTACGAAATTTGTCCCGACTTTATCCCGCAACTCCGCCAGACGCTGGACCGCTGCGCCCAATTTTGTGCCGCGGCCGGTATCCACTTTGCCTCCCAAGTTCACGAGATGGATTTTATATCCGCCGCCGCGGACATGCTGGGGGGGCTGTTGAACGATACCTCCCATCGCTTTGACTGCGCCATCTTAAACCCGCCTTACCGGAAAATTGGCGGCAGTTCGGATACCCGACGCCAACTCCGTCGGGCTGGAATTGAAACCAGTAATCTTTACCCCGCCTTCCTGGCCTTGGCCGCCAAGCTCCTGGATGTGGGCGGCAAACTGGTGGCAATTACGCCCCGCAGCTTCTGCAATGGTCCCTATTTTAGACCTTTCCGACGGCTGCTTTTGGATCAATTGAGCCTGCGCGGAGTCCACCTCTTTCAGTCGCGAACGCAGACCTTCGTCCAGGATGCCGTGCTTCAGGAAAATCTCATCCTGCATGCCATCAAGGGCCGACCGGCACCAACGACGGTGTTAATCACTTCCAGCCTCGGTCCGGGGCATCCTGATAGATTGCGGTTTGCGCCCATGGATGAGGTGGTTCACCCCGGCGATGCCGATCGGTTCATTCATCTGGGAACTCAGCAGGCCAATCAGACCGAGGTCGCGATCAGCCGCCTACCAGCCACGTTGCCCGATTTAGGTATTGGCGTTTCCACTGGCCGCGTGGTGGATTTCCGATGCCGAGAATTCCTTCGGACAGACGCGGCTGCCGACACCGTACCGCTCATCTACCCCACCCACTTTTCCGACGGTCTGATCCAATGGCCAAAGCATCCCAGCCGCAAGCCTAATGCCATAGTGGCTTGCCAAACTACCCTCCCGTGGCTTGTGCCGGCCGGAACATACGTGCTGATCCATCGATTTTCCCCAAAGGAAGAGCCGCGCCGCATCGTCGCGGCCGTCTATGATGGTACGAAGATACCCGCTCCTTACGTGGGTTTTGAGAATCACCTGAATTATTTCCACATCAATGGTGGCGGCATTCCCGCAAACCTTGCCCGAGGCTTGGCGGTGTTTCTAAATTCAACCGGCCTGGACGCCTATTTTCGCCAGTTCAGCGGCCATACCCAAGTGAACGCGGCGGACCTGAAGCGCCTCCGATATCCTGACCGCGCCACCCTAAAATCCATTGGCGAACGCTGTGCAGGGGTCATGCCTCCGCAGCAGTCGATCGACGCCATGATCGAGGCGATGCTCGGGGACGCCTGGAGGGACAGATAATGTCAAAGGCCTCCGCAATCCAAACGAGAATCCAGGAGGCTCTGGCGGCCCTCCAATCTCTCGGTTTACCGCGTGAGCAGCTCAATGACCGCTCCGCCCTCACGCTCCTTGCCCTTTTGGACCTCAAACCAAATCTCCCATGGCCACAGGCGTCCAACCCGCGGTGCGGTGTTACTCCCATGATGCAATTCTTCGCCCGTCAGTACCACAAGCGTTACGCTCCGAACACACGAGAAACTCTCCGCCGGTTCACGGTACATCAGTTCGAGCAGGCGGGGCTTATTACAAAAAACCCCGACCAGCCCCGTCGTCCCATTAACAGCCCCAACACCGTGTATCAGATCGAACCCGCCGCACTGACGTTATTGAGGAAGTTTAAAACTCCCGCCTGGGACAAGGCCCTTGCCGAATATAAGTGCCACCACGCTGCCCTGCGAGAAAAATACGCTGCGGCCCGTGCGATGATTTCCGTAGCTTTGCCCGACGGCCACCAGATTGATCTGTCGCCAGGCGGACAAAATCCGCTCATTAAAATGGTCATTGAACAATTTTGTGCGCTTCACGCGGGCGGCTCGCAGGTGCTCTACGTTGGCGACGCCCGCAAAAAAGCTCTGGTATGGGAGAAAAACGCCTTGAGGGGCTTGGGTGTTAGCGTGGACGACCACGGCAAAATGCCCGATTTGGTGGTCCATTACAAAGCAAAGGGCTGGCTTCTCCTGATTGAGGCCGTGATCAGCCACGGCCCTATGAGTCCGAAACGCCACCAGGAACTTAAAACGATTTTTGGGGCCGTATTGATTTACGCGCACATCCCATTACGCAAATCCGCCGAAGAAATCGGGTCTATTCTTGGGGCCATCGGGACGGAATGCCTTCTGCGGAGTATGCCACTCTCGGTCATAGCGCTGCGTTGCTTAGTTCTGCACCCGTAAAATGATTTTACTGGATCGTAATAGACTTTCGGTGAAGAATGGGCTTGAAGCGGTAGGAAGAACAAATGATTCCGCATGAAAAAGGTCGTATCGCATCTGCGGGAAGCAGATGCCGACGAATGTACGCCCGTGGGCAGCCAGCGGTTGCAACTCGCCAGGCGTTATCCATGTGTTGGCTTCCGGAGGCTGCACGGGTTGGATTTGACTTGGTCCAAAATACCTAACATAATACGAACAGTGGTCTGATGGACACAGTGGACTGCAAGGTGGTTTCAGTGGAAATGGACCGGCCATGGATGCGGCACAAGTATTAGTGGAACTGCGGAAAAATCCGGCGCTATGCTTGAAGGATCTGGGGCCATGGATTCAGACCGCCCAAGAGACCACACCACACCCTGCCGCCCTGAATGCAACCATTCCATCTTTACCGCATTCGCTGCAACCCATGGTGGGAATCCAGGAATGGTTTTACGATTTGCCGGGTGGCTCTGGAGCCGGTCCGTATAAGCGCAACTGGTTTGCGCCGTTAACCATGATGAGTTTTTTGGCGGCGCAGCGGCTGTTAAAAGGTCCAAGAACGAGCATTTTTTTTGTTGGCCGACGATGTTGGCCGACTCTGACCCTGTTACATTTAGTCCTGCCCTTGGGCCAGTGGCAAACGGGGGGAATTTTTATTGATCCACCCACGGCGGCATTGCGGTTTTGGGTAATCGAGCAGGCGTTGCGGTGTCCTGCGGTGGCGGCGGTGGTGGCCGATGCCGGCGAATGTACGCCCGTGGGCAGTCGGCGGATGCAACTCGCGGCGGAAGCGGGCGGCGGATATGGATTGTTGGCCCGGCCTGTATGGGAAGCGCAGGAATCAAGTGCGGCCAGACAACGCTGGATGGTCCAGCCGGAACCGACCGACCAAAAATTTCCCCGTTGGCGTTTGCAACTCAATCGTGGTCAAGGACCGATGGCCGCGTCGGACCATCCAGAGGCTTGGCTGGCCGAGTGGCGATGGAATAATAGCGGAACAGATGGATCGTGGCTTGAACCCTGTTGCTTCATCAGCGTATAGGCTTTATAAAGCCTTGGTCGATCGAATGTTGGTTTTAACGCAGGAAATTTTTAATGACCAAAGCCCTCTTCAAAATAACCTGTGGTGTGGCCCTGATTTCCAGCCTGGCTGTAGCCCGAGCCGGCAATGCTCCGCCCTCCACGCCGCCCCAGCCGGCTGTGATCAAGGTATCGCCCAGGCCGCATCCCGGCCCGGCGACCGCAGCCGCCCTCCACGCCGTGGTGGGGCATGTGCCGGCGGCGAACCCCAATGTTTTATCGATCGTTCATCAACAGATCATCATCCATGGTCATCCGTTGCATTACACCATCACCAGTGGATATATGCCCATGACCGACGGATCGGGCAAGCTGTTGGCCCGGATTTTCTTTATTGCCTACACCAAGGATGTGGCGGCAGGTCGAAAGTCCGCCCGGCCGTTGACGTTTGCCTTTAACGGCGGTCCGGGTGCCGCGGCGGTATGGCTGAACTTGGGGTGCGCCGGGCCGATGCGGCTGGTGCTAACCGCCAAGGGCAAAGTTCCGCCCCCACCCTACAGGCTCTCCCCCAACCATCAAACGTGGCTGACGGCCACCGATTTGGTCTTTGTGGATCCGGTCGGTACCGGCTACAGCCGGGCCGCACCCGGAGTGCCCGGTTCTAAATTTTTCGGCGTGATGCCCGATATTCAATCGCTGGGTGGTTTTATACGCCGGTACATAACCGCGTATCGGCGCTGGGGGGCACCGGTGTTTCTGGCCGGAGAAAGCTACGGCACCACGCGCGCCGCGGCGCTGGCCGATTATTTAAGCGGGCACGAAGGCCTGGACCTCAATGGGGTGATTTTAATTTCCTCGGTGCTCAATTTTGAAACGCTCGAACCGTCCGCCGGCAATGATGTTCCGTACCCGTTGTATCTGCCATCCTACACCGCCACGGCGTGGTATCATCACAAACTTCCCGCGGCCCTGCAGGCCCATTTCCATCGTACCCTGGCCAGGGTCGAAAGATGGGCCTTGCACGTGTACATACCCGCACTGGCCGAAGGCAACAGCTTAAGTAAAGCCCGGCGGATGGCGATTGCCGCCAAGTTGGCGCGTTATACCGGCCTGCCGGAAAAATATATTCTGCTGGCCAACCTGCGTATCAACCCGTTTGCCTTTGAACAACGGCTGCTGCGTTCCCAGCGTCTGCTGGTGAGTCGAATGGACACCCGGCTCACCGGTTATAACCCGGACCCGACGGCCGGTACGGCCTCGTACGACCCGGGTTTGTCGCGGTATGTGGCCCCGTTCACCAGCGCGTTTAACTGGTATGTGCGGCGGGATTTGCACTACAAAAACAATCTGCGCTACAAAACGCTGGCCAATCTGCCATGGAAATTCAATGTCGGCGGCAATGGCTACCTCAACGTTGCGGATAATCTCCAACGCGCCATGATCCGTAATCCGGATATGAAAATTCTGGTGTGCAGCGGATATTTTGATCTGGCCACACCGTTCTTCGCCACCGTCTACACCATGGATCATCTGAACTTAAGTCCGCGGCTCCAGGCCAATATCCAGGAAGTATTTTTTCGCGGCGGGCACATGGTCTATCACCCCGCACCCATGCGGCGCAAGCTCGCCATGGTGGTGCGGGCCTTTATTGCCGCCGGCAGTGGCAAACGCCCAGGCGTGGGCCAAGCTCGGTAACACCGCCGCGCCGCGAGGTTGGGTCCGGAAACCAAAATTACGCCGCGACAAATAAAATCTGCCCGCCGGTATGGACCACGGCAGATGCATATCCACGCAGCCGATAATCCTGCCGGTTTGGTAAAATAAATTGGTGATTCGTCGAAAAAGGCGCATAATAGGAAAGTGCCCGGATGTTGGTGGCGAACTGCCTGCATCTGCGGCGGGCGTTATTTTGCTGATGCGCGTATGGATAGCTCACCGATGAAAGACGGGGTTGCTCCAGAGGCCTCGAACCCACAGCGCCAGGGCAGTGACCCGGTGGTGGATACCGGCGGCGCAAGGGAGGGAAACGTTGCGCGGGACGTGGCTTCGGACCTGAACGTTTTCACAGGTGGGTTGAATATGACGCTCGCACATGACTCGGTAATTCTTGATCGCCTGCTTAAACTTGCGGACAAGTCTCCGCTGGTTCCCGTTTTACAACGCAAGGTCTTTGAACATGACAGCGAATACCTCCAGACGCTGCCGGAGGGTTTCAGCGGTGACCAGCGCGGGTTGACGTACCATCTGTTTATTCCCGCCAACGAAAACGCGACTCCGGATGAATTATTTTCCAGTCTGCGGTGGGGCGGGCGGGCCATTTTCTTCTCCGATGATGAACAGGCCGTTCGCAGTTTGGCCCAGCGTTACAGCCGGTGGGCGGGGTTTCTCATTG
>JABEVA010000201.1 GCA_013044065.1 Phycisphaerae bacterium | reverse complement strand
CAGTTTTGAAAACCTGTCAAGTGCCAGAAAACCACGGCCAGTGGCCCACCAAATCATTTTTTCGAGTATAATTTACCCACTCGATTGCCCGAAGAGCCCTAAAAAAGATACCTGCGGGATTTAACATAAATCACTTCCATTTTTTTGCCTGCACGATTCCTCTTCCGGCCGGTGTTGCCAAACAGGCTGCGCAACGCGACTGCATGAACCAGGGTGCCAAGCCGCGTGCCATCGTCTCCCAAGCCACACCTCTACAGGCACTACGTGTGGCCCGCGTGCCCCGCCGCCCCACTTACGGGCGGGGCACGCGGTACATTCGCCTGGCGCGTCCACTTTATCATTAAGCAAAGCCTGTGCCGTAGCGGGGTGCGGGGGTGATTTGCGGCCCGTATCTGGAGCGTCGCAGCGGGCAATGACTTGTATTTGGCTTACGTGGTGCGGCTTATAATAATCTTCAATAGAAAGGGCGCTACCCGTTTTGCCGCCTCGCGGCCCGGCCAACCGGACACTATGGGGCCGGACAAAATGTCACACCACGACATTTTGTCCAGCCGCCGCAGGACTCTGCCCACCCTGAATCGGCACCAACGGTGGTTGTCGGCACATCCACCCATTGGCATACCGCTTGCATTTAGTTAATGCGCTGTCACCGCTCGCAAGTTGAGGTGGTCGGGGATATTACCCTCCCTGCACACAGCCAACACGCACCTGACGATGTTCCCACCGGCCATCCGTAGCGAAATCTTTTGACGTTCAAGGAGTAGTACCATGCCAAGGACAAAAAACCAGTCGCTCCACCCAGGCCATCATAGCGGGCCGCAAATCAAAGGCGACCCCATTGACCGACAATCCGCCCAGCCCCGTGGATCCGCCGAAAAGCAGCCGGATCGACAAAAAAGCGACCCCAACGAAATGCGCCCTGGCCACCAGAGCAAACCCGGCCAAACCGATCGTGATAATCGCGGCCAGCGCAAGCCGGGTCAGTCGCATGAAAATGGTCACGGGGCCGGTCCCACAGTTCCCGGTCATGCAGTTGAATCACCGGGCATGAACCGCGGTCCCAAGCCTTACACCCGCCGCAAGAACGTAAGCAAGAATGAGCCAATCCTGGAGCTTGAAGCTCAACTAACCGATTCCCAAGCCGACGATGAAGACGAGAAAGAAGAAGCGGCCATGAAAGCGCCGTTCCAGGAGTCCCCTAAAGATGGCTGGGAGAGTCGGGTACGGGCCACCAAGCGAGCACGTGCCATGCGCTCCCCGGCGTTGTAGCAGCGCCAAGCGGCAACATAACAAAGCAGCATAGCCAATGCCTATGCTGCTTTGTTTACCCCGGCGAAGGTACAGGTATCTACTTCAAACTTGAGTCCACCCTGAATCAAAACCGCACAGCACGATCCATTCCCACGGGTCTGGCGGTGATCTGCGCTCTGGCCATCGGTTGCACAACATTGGGCGGTTGCAAGCGTGATTCGGCGGCAAGAGCCCCGCACGCCGCTACCAAGCCGACGACCCTGAAGATAACGCCACCTCCGGGCGCGGCCACCCGCGGCCAGGCATTGTTTGCGGCCAACTGCGCCAGATGCCACGGCATTCAGGGGGAGGGCCTATCCAAAGAGTTTCCGATTAAGAATGTCGGACCGGATTTACAAACCGACAACTTTCTCAAAGTCCGCACCAATGCTCAACTCGTGGCTTTTATCGAGCGTGGCCGCCCCTCGAACAATCCCAAGGATAAACGCAAAATCGCTATGCCGCCCAAGGGTGGCAATCTCGCCCTGACCCATCAGGATATTGTGGATATTGTGATATATTTACGCCAGGTCCAAAAGCAACACCCGGTTGCAAAATAACCATGTAAACCGGCCGAACCTGCGGATTCAAGCCGTTATATGGAAAATGGGGATGCTGGCATGGCACGCGGCGGAAATGAAGCCCACATGCTGTGGAATGGTACGCTTTGCCATCGCTGATCCTTTCTCACGACGTACCATGTTGGCGGCCTGTAGTCGTGATTTCCCGCCACGGACATCCCACACCAGAGTTTAGCTTGCACTGGCATCCCGTCGCTGTTATCCACAGCAGCCGCCCGACTTGCCTTTCGGTTTGGATCCGGCCGGGCCAGAAATAAATTTCTGCAGACAGTTGTCACTGCAAAAGTAAAAGGTCTTTCCGTCGCGCCGGGTATGAACAGCGGTGGCTTCGTCCACGGGCATTCCACAAACCGGGTCTTTGGTAATAGGTTTCGATTCTTTCATGGGAATATTCCTTTCAAAAAATGCAATCGTTCACGAGCAAAAGCGGCGAAATTAGCCAAAAAAATGATGGATCGCAGCCCTATACGCTCGATTTTGGCGAATTTTTTGCTCGGACGGCCTCTAACATTTGCCTATTTTCCTTAATTTGTAGGCTTTTTACCCCGTGAACGGTTACCAAAAATAATGTGGAGGTCCACCGTGCGTGAACCTCCACATGGAAACGGAAGGGAGGGAGGAAGAGAGTCAACAGTATGACCATTGCGCCCGATTATGACGACTACGCCTGCGCCCAAGGAGGTTTGTCTTTATAGCCATTTCGAAATCTCCTGGGCAATGCATCAACATCCAAATCAAAAACCGGTGTCCACGCCAGTCGCGCTGCACTGTTAGGTTTCATTATTTACTACCGCACGGGCTTAAAAATCTCAATAAGTTTGATGGCCTTCCAGTGGCCATGATATTTCACCTTAATCATCGTCGGCAGCAGCACATGATCCCGAGTATTTTCCTTTCCCTTGGCTTTGATGGTCAAGCCGACATAGGGGGCCAGTGGCTTGGGGTTTGCATCCAGAACCCAGGCATGGCCATGGACCAAAATTCCGGCCGGCGCGCCGGACAACAGACATCTTTTGCCGCACATCCGGCCATGGACTCGGCCTGTTAAGCCCAGAGCGGAATAGCAGTTCATGTCCAGTAGTTGACCTTTGACCGTGACCGATTTAAGCGGCACGGCCAAGGCACTGCCACACAGCGCACCAGCGGAAAGACAACCAGCAATGGCGGAAATAAACTTGCGATTCATCGCACAACTCCTAAAAAGAAACCAACTTGGCGTGCCAGTGCCCACCATCAGCAACCGCCGGTGTATTGTATTGACCGCAACACCACCGGATCATCGGCTGCCCCGTAAGCTTAAAGGCCCAGAGGCAGCCGAGTCGATGCGGCGGGTACTCCGCGAGTCAAAAACTACTACTGATTACCAACGCCCACAACGCTGATGCTGGTGCGACTGGTTACCCATTGGCCATCGCCGGTTTTGGCATACGCCTTAACCACGTAGCCGCCCGGTTGCGAGGCGGTGAACTTCGCATATTGATCCGCCCGCGAACTATCGGGGGTCAGCGTGGCCGTCGTCGGCGTAACCTTCCAATGAATACTGCTGTTGGTAAGGTTCATGGTCGTGGCATGCACCCAAACGGTTTCACCCACCTGCACGGTATTGTGCTGCGTGCTGACACTGATGGCCGGAGCATTGGCATTGGAATGATAGGACTGCGAACAGCCCACCACGCCAAGTCCCAAAGTTGCGGCCAACGCCGCCGCTATGGCCAAGTTACCTAATTTCGACTTCATGAGAAAACTCCTAAAAAAAAGAAAAGGAAAAAAACACAAGTTCCATCGGGCGGGGCAACCGAACCATGCCATCGCGCACGGAGAACAAGTTGCCGGCCCATACTTATTGATTCATCTGGTTATCCGTGGACGATACACCCGAGGTATTGTTCGGGGAATGCACAGGTGCCGGCCTGGTGGATGCCGGCTTTATATTCTTTACGTCGTTGACCACCTTGTCTTTATCGTGGTTCATTTTTGACTGGTCCACCGTCATGGTCACGTGGGACTTACCGCCCCCTTGACCGCCGGAGACGCGAAACCACCCGAGGTAAAACCCCGCGACAACAAAGACAATCACACATAAAAACAACACTGTAAAAATCACTCTCATGGTAATCCTTTCCGTAAAGTCAGCCTATCCAGACGTATTAAAATCTTCCTGGAAGTATGCCCATCAGGAGCAATATGATCAAAATAATCAGTATCACGCCCAACCCACCGCTGGGACCATATCCCCATTGCCGGGAATAACCCCACGTGGGCAACACGCTCAGCAGCACCAGCACCACAATAATTAGTAGAATCAAGCCCATATATGCACTCCTTTCAAATGAACGCAACTGGCTAAATACCCTTCATCGCTTATAACTAGCTGTATAATATTTATATATACACTGTTATAATAGCCCTACCTCTCGCCACGCCGCCAAATCTATAATGCAATTGCCGTGCCGCACGCGGCGTTGCGAAATTTCAAGGCTTACCGCCGCTATTGCGAAGTTACGGACACACACGGACATTTTGGCCGGGACATTTTGCCGTTGATCGAGCCTTATTGTCGTACTTGCCCAAGGCAGACGGACCCCGCCAAATATCCGGTTCCTTTTCTTTTATTTCAGCCGTCGCGTCCTGGCTGCTGCCGCCAGCGGCCAAAACCGGGCAAATAAGCCACAGAACCGCATTAAATCCATAGCGGCCGCCTTACGCCGCAATGTCCTGTCACACTTATCGCCCCGCCGAAATTGGGCTTCTTGAAGGTGCGTGGTACGCCCTTTGCATATCTGTCATTTCGTCTTTGGTCCACGAATCGGTTCGTGAGCCAATGTTTCTTTCATCGTTCTTTTTAGGAGTTTACCATGAAAACCGAAGATAAAAAAACTGAAACCAAAAAGTCCCAGCACGATGCCCATCGCGATCCACTTAGTGGCCGGGCTGGTTCCCACCCGGTCGGCACCGGTCTAGGAGCGGTTACCGGCGGAGTTGCGGGAGGCGCAGCCACCGGTGCGGTCGTTGGCACCATGGCCGGACCGGTGGGCACCGTCGTGGGTGCTGCCGCAGGAGCCGTGGTCGGGGCTGTGGTAGGCGGCGCTGCCGGCAAGGGCATCGCGGAAGCCATTGATCCGACCGTAGAACAT
>JABEVA010000200.1 GCA_013044065.1 Phycisphaerae bacterium | reverse complement strand
TTGACGGCTTGATGTACAGACTTTCGGCCTTGGCGCTAGCGCCAAGGCGGTTTTAGGGGTAGTTTTGCGAAAGTTGGGCTAGGATTCGGGAGGTTATTTCAGTCCGTTGGATGAGGGAGAGGCCAGCGGCAGCTCCAGCCGAAAATTGGTGCCGTGATTGGGTTCGCTGCTGACGCGGATATGACCGGAATGTTCTTCGATAATGCGCCGCGTGGTGGCCAAACCCAGGCCCATGCCCCCTTTTTTGGTGGTGAAGTAGGCTTCAAACAGCCGTGGTAAATTCTCTGGAGCAATGCCCTTACCGGTATCAGCTATATCCACCAAAGCCGTGGTGCCGCTGACATGGGTGCGAACAATAAGCTCGCCGCCGTCCGGCATGGCCTGCTGGGCATTAAGCATTAAATTCAGCAGCGCCTGCTTGATGAGATTGGAATCTAAATTACAAATCGGGTCTTCCGGGGCGAGGCTGGCAAGTAGACGCACTTGAGCAGCCTGCGCCTGTGGCATAAAAAAGTCGATGAGATCCTGCACCAGAACATTCAGGTGTACCGGAACACTGCGCAATTCAATGCGCCCGGCAAAACGCAGAAATCCCTCCAGCGTTTGGCCCAGACGGTCCACTTCCTTTTTGACGGTGACGGTCCGACTGTAGCTGGTTTCCGCGCCCGGCATTCGGGCCAGGTCTTCCATGAGCAGTTGCAGGTTAAGTTTAATGGTGGACAGAGGGTTTTTGAGTTCATGGGCCAATCCGCCCGCCAGTTCTCCCAAGGTAGCTAACTGATGCAGCCGGGCCGTTCTTTCCCGATCCAGCCGCTGCTTTTCCGATTCTGGATTCGGCGTCTTACCTTGGTCACCGGAAGTCGGGCCAACGCTGGCAAGTTCTGGATGAACCGCTTCAGTCATGAGAATCCAGTCCAGGGACGCGGCATCAATTTCTACGGAGAAGCCGACACGCATGGAGCAGCCAAACTGCAGGGTTTTGGTGTCCGGTTATGTCCCCCCCGTTAACAGCCATTCACGCATGGCTATTGCGACATCTGCGGTTCTGCCGGATGGGCTGCGGCCGCACCGTTAGCCGCCGCGGGGGCTTCATCCTTCATCGCCTGTTTGCGCGAAAGCTTGATGCGCCCCTGATCGTCCACGGCAATGACTTTCACACGAATTTCCTGGCCCATCTTGACGGCTTCCGTGACATTTTTCAGGAATTTATCAGAAAGCTCGCTGATGTGGCACAAACCATCCACACCCGGTGTTACTTCGACAAACGCGCCAAAATCCTTGATGGAGGTCACGCGCCCCGTGTAAATGCGCCCGATTTTGACATCTTCCGTAAGCCGTTCCACTTCTTCGCGGGCACGCTCCGCAGCCTGCATTCCGACGGCGGAGATAAACACCGTACCATCATCTTCAATGTCGATTTTGGCACCCGTGGTTTCGACGATCTTCTTGATGGTCTTTCCGCCTGGGCCAATCACCTTGCCGATTTTTTCCGGGTTAATCTGAATCTTGAGCAGCCGCGGTGCATACGGCGAAATCTGTGCACGGTGCGTGGGAATAGCCGCGTTGATCGTTTCCAGAATTGCCAGTCGGGCCACACGGGCCTGCTCGAGTGTCTTTACAATCAGATCGTGTTGAAGGCCATGAATTTTCAAATCCAGTTGTATGCCGGTAATGCCATGCGTGGTGCCGGATACTTTGAAGTCCATATCGCCATAATGATCTTCTTCGCCGAGGATGTCCGTCAGCAGCACTTCTTTGCCGCCCTCACTTACCAGGCCGATGCTGATGCCCGCAACCGGACGAATCAGCGGCACCCCCGCATCCAGCAGCGCCAACGTACCACCGCAAACTGATGCCATCGAAGAACTGCCATTGGATTCTAAAATATCGGAAACCAGGCGAATAACGTAGGGGAACACTTCCGGCGACGGCAGAACCGGTTCGATGGAACGTTCGGCTAACGCACCATGGCCGATTTCGCGTCGCCCTGGCCCCATGATGCGCTTCACTTCGCCCGTGGAAAACGGCGGAAAGTTGTAATGCAGCATGAACTTTTTGGAATATTCCTCGCCCAATCCATCCACAATTTGCTCGTCATCGCCGGTGCCCAAAGTGGTAGTTACCAAGGCCTGCGTTTCGCCACGGGTGAAAATGGCTGAACCATGCGTGCGGGGCAGTACCCCCACTTCGCAACTCAGCGGACGGATGGTGGTTGAATTACGTCCATCAGACCGGGTGCCCGAAAGAATAAGATGGCGGACCACCTTTTCCTCCAAGGCGGAAAAAGCCATCGCCACCTGCATCGGCTCGTACCGCGGCTTGTTGGTAGCGGGGTCCACAGCGGTGAATTTGTCTTTTACTTCGGCTTTGATTTTATCCACAGAGGCGGCACGATCCTGTTTGCCATGAATCTGCTTGGCCGTGGCCAAGGCATCGCGGTAGGTGTCAACCGCTTTCAATAGCTCTTCCGATGGACCGTGCAGCGTGCAAACCTTGTGCTTGCCTACTTTGGCCACCAATTCCTTTTGAATTCTTACCAATTCCGCAATGGTCTTATGCCCAAGGCTGATGGCTTCCAGAATGGTCGATTCCGGCAGCTCGCGGGCACCCACTTCAATCATATTGATTGCCTGGTCGGTGCCAGCCAACAGTAAATCCAGATCGGAGTTATCGAGTTCGGCGGTGGTGGGCATCACCACAAATTGGCCATCGACCCGGCCTATGCGAACTGAACCAATCGGCCCTTCAAACGGCACGCTGGAGATAGCCAGCGCCGTCGAAGCCCCCACCATCGCCAGCACATCCGGGTCGTTTTGTCCGTCAGCCGATAACACCAGCACCTGTACCAGCGCTTCATCGAAATAGCCGACTGGAAAGAGGGGCCGAATCGGCCGGTCAATCATTCTTGCCGTTAGTGTTTCCTTGGTGCTTGGGCGACCTTCACGTTTGATGAAACCGCCAGGGAATTTGCCGGCTGCGGAGGTTTTTTCGCGATAATCCACGGTCAAGGGGAAGAAATCAGTGCCGGGACGCGGATCGCTGGATACCACGGTTGCCAACACCACCGTCTCGCCATACCGAACCAGCACCGCTCCGTCCGCCTGCTTGGCCAAATGGCCTGTTTCCAAAGAAAGAGTTTTGCCGTTAACTTGGGTTTCTACTTTTACTGCGGTCATACCTTTACACCTAACATGTCTAACCAACTAAAATCCACATACTTATTCAATTTCACATCTCCCGGCTTTCCAACACGGCCAATATCATTTTGGTTCTCACCTGCCATGGGCTACGCGACGGGGCGGCCACATGACCCATGCGAGATGCAAATTTTCTCCAATGCGAATCTGCCACCGATAGTGTCCGTTTGCCAAACGCAATCAAACAACGGAGGCCGACTCCTACTTGCGTAGTCCAAGCCGGGCGATCACATCCTGGTAGCGTTTCGGATCTGTATTGGTAAGATATTTAAGCAGGCTGGACCGGCGACCAACCATTTTCAGCAAACCCCGTCGTGAGGAAAAATCCTTGCGGTGGGACTGTAAATGGCCGGTTAATTCGTTTATTCGTGCAGTCAACAGGGCTATCTGGATCTCGGCAGATCCAGTATCTTTTTCGTGAATGCGATTACCTGTGATGACCTCCTGTTTCTTTTCTGTTGTAATCATTCTGCTGGGAACCTTTCTTTATGTTTGCCCCTATCAGGATACCGCCAGCACATGCCAGCATGTTCCTTGAGACTGCCACACAAACCACAAATTATAAACCACCCCCTATCCTTTACGCAAGTAGACGCTGGTTGGTGTAAAGCGAAAATTAAAATAGTCAGTTGCATGACCTTGCGATGCTTGCATAGCGACAGAGTATCTCTGGGGGGCTGGCTCTCGCGGGCAGGCGCAAGCGGCCCCACCCGCAATTTAATGAAGCCCTGCTCTCTTGCCTTTGAGAACCTCTCTTTTATCATCTTACGATGCGGATCAATCGGGCTACAACCTCCGGTGTTGTTGATGGCGGCCATTGCACGCGTGGTTTTCAGCTTGCGCTTATATCGGTAACAGCGTTGCGGCTAGCCTACCACCAGTGCCAGCGGAGTGCGGTGGGATTGGAGGTGGCTGCTATCACAAGCGGGAAAGCGCACCAAAGCCAGCCCAACAAGCGACAGGTTTGCAGGGGGTACACCCGGTGCAGGTGGCCCCGGACGCTAAGAACAGGAATATGGCCGAGTGTTGAGTGCCGACAAGCCAAAAGCTTTGACCTGGCCGTGAAACTCTCCTGGGCCATCAAATTGATTGCAGCATGCTCTCAACGCAGGGCCTAAAGTACCCCGGCGGTACCGGTCTGGATGGGGGCGGTTACGTATTCACGCGGATCCGTTACCCGGCCGGTTAACGCACTAGCGGCTACGGTCAAGGGGCTGGCCAGGTAGACCGCGGACTGCATGGAACCCATCCGGCCGGGGAAATTGCGATTCGTGGTGCTGATGCAGGTTTCGCTGTTGTTCAGGCGGCCAAAGGTGTCGGCGGGTCCGCCCAAACAGGCACTGCATCCGCTGGGGCCGACCAGACAACCGGCATCAAGCAAAATGTCTTCAATGCTTTTTTCGTTGGTGTCCTTGGTGACGCCGCGCAGGTTTAGTCGCTTCATATCGGCATGAACCTCGGTGGACCCGGGCACCACAAAGGTGGGTACTTTGACGGTATGGCCTTTGAGGATACTGGCGGCAAAGATCATATCGGTGATCTTTCCGCCGGTGCAACTGCCGATGTAGGCGCGATCCACCTTAATATGGCGGCAGTTGCGGGCGGTATCGCGATTGTCTGGAGAATGGGGCTTGGCTACCAATGGTTCCAGCGTCGACAAATCCCATTCCCGCTGGAAACAATAGGTCGCGCCGGGATCATCGCGAAAAACCTCCCACTGTGGAACCTGGCTGCGACGGCGGACGTATTGCAATGTTTTTTCATCCACGTCGCAAACGCCGTTTTTGCCGCCCGCTTCAATAGCCATATTGGTCAGGGTCATGCGATCCTCCAGAGTGAGCGAGGCGACCCCTTGGCCGGCAAAATACATGGTTTTATAGGTGGCACCCGCCACGCCGATCTCCCCAATTACCAGTAAAATCAGATCTTTGGCTGTGAGATAAGGTGGTATCTGGCCATGAAAAGTAAATTTCATGGTGGGTGGAACCTTCAGCCAGGTCTTGCCGGTGCCGAGGGTAAAGGCGGCATCGCTATTGCCCACGCCGGTGGCAAATTGGCCAAAGGCACCGGCGGTACAGGTGTGGCTGTCGGTGCCGAGCAAAATTTCGCCCGGCCGTACATGACCTTCTTCCGGAAGCGCCTTGTGACAGACGCCCTTGTAGGTGGTCTTAGTGGGATCTTTATATGGATTGGGCATACCCGGTTCGTTTTTCACAAATTCCGGATCATAATAAAACTTCAATCCCTGCTCGCGCACAAAATCGCGCAGAATCTGCACATTGCGATGGCACTTCAAATCGGCGGTAAAAATGTAGTGATCAGGAATGATAACCACGCGGTTTTTATCCCAGACCTTGGCATCGCGGCCGAATTTTTCATGAAAGATTCCAATGGTTCCAGGGCCACACACATCGTGCGTCATAAGAATATCCACATCCACCCACACGTTGTCCCCGGGCTGCACCGTCCGTTGCCTGGCATGCTTGGCGATGATTTTTTCTGTGAGGGTCATTGCGGACATCAAATGTTCTCCTATTTTTGCCGGCACTGGCACCTGTCGCCATCCAATTACGCCAGATAATTATAGCATCTCATCTGCAACGCGGCGACTACATGGAGTCGAGCAGGATCCCATACGGCCGGCGTATAGGGTGGCTGGATCGGTCACGGGCCATGGGGAAAACCTTGGCGAGATGCGGTACCCGCCAGTCAAGGCGATGCGGTGTTCCGGTGGCCATGGGGCGGCAGTGCCAAACGTTGTATCGAATTAAGCCTCCGAGCAACACCGCTGCAAAAAGGTTAAGGCTTATCAAAAAGGTGATGGGGTTGGAAGTAGCCTTGCTGGCTGAAATAGCGGAGGGTTTCGTCGATATTGGAAAAGAGTTTGGTAGCGGTCTGGGTGACAAACGGGCTGGGCGCGACCTTGGGTTTCCAGATCACGTAAACTTCACGGGCGTGGTCGTGGGCGTGTTGGAGTTCGCGCTCCACACCACTGGACAGGGCAGGTTTTCCATCCGGCAATTCGGGAATGTAGGAAATAATGAGGTCGCTTTGGCGGACCATCATGAAGTCACGGGCGTAAATTTGGCCGTTGATATCGCCACCAATAGAGAGCACATCCTGGGTTTTAAGAGATAGTGGAGAGTTGGTACCTTGGATGTGAATAACGGAATGTCCATCGGCGGCGGCGGCGAGCGCTTGGTCGTGCAGGGCTTTTTCGTCGACATCGGCGGGATCAAAGGTTATGAAGTGTCGGCTGATACGCTCTCGAAAGTCATTGATTTCGGCAAGTACGGCGGGCAGATCAGCGACATGGCTCATGGGAAAGCTGGGATAAACACGTCGCATCTTGGGACGCAGCAGCAGACGAAACAGGGTTTCGCAGGTGGGTTGGTTACGACCGCGGGAAAGGACAAAAAACTTCCCGGGATGGGCAGGGTTGACACGGGCGAGTATCTCGGTAGCGAGAATCTCCTCTTCGCGCCAGACCATCAGATCCTTTAAGTCGTGATCCAGGTTGTGGTCGCGCAGCAACCGTTGATGGACCGTTTCCACATTATCCAGCAGAGTCACGTATAAATCGGCTGAAAAGGCGTTGAGTTGGTCAAAATCGAAGGCCGCGAAAAGGCCGTGCTTCCACCGGAATGTGGCATGGGTATTGATGATGACGTTGGGGTACCGGCGAGCCTCGACCAAGATATCGCGAAAAACGGCGCGGCGCAGACCAGCCAAGCGGGAAAGTGGTAAATCGAGAATGCGGCCAGGTTGAACATCCGGGGCTTCTTTGTACATCAGATCGCCGACATGGAAAACTTTTATCATTTCACCCTGGGCCTGGGCGATGGTGAGAACTTGCTCAAGGTAGGCTTGTTTGTCGAGGCCGACCTGTCCGGTGAATAACATACGCATGGAACGAACTCCTCGCGGCTTATTTTATAGTAGATTGAATGTGGCGGGTAGTAAGCGGTTTGCCAACCGCGATTCACGGGCCCAGGACACATTCCAAAGCTCACCAGCTATGGTGAGATGGCCGGCGGCTGAACCGTCGGATTTATGGCCGCGATGGGCACATCAGTGCGCGATAATGTTGCGATCAGGTCGGCACGACATAAATTTCGGGGTTCCATTGGTCATTGGCCAGAACGTCACCGGGACGTAGCGTTTTAAAATAGGATTCCGGCAGAATATTGCGGTTGCCGTTGAAGGTGCTGCCGCCGGGCATATAGGCACAAGTCATGGCGATTCGGCGGCGACGGGTCATATTGGCCCCGGCACCGTGGGCGCATAAACCGTTATGAAAGCTGCAATCGCCGGCCTTCATGGGAGCACATACCGGATCAATTTCCGCCATTTTGGGGTAAATTTTAAATAAATCCGCCATGTTCTCGCCGATGTCCGCATTTTGGTACGTAGCCAGTCGGTGTGATCGCGGCAGAAAATACAGGCATCCGTTCTGGGGCGTGGCATCTTCCATGGCGATCCAGATGGAGATGGAGTGCGGCGAGAAAAATGACCAATAAGGATTGTCCAAATGCCAGGAGGTTGGATTGGCAAATGGTTCTTTGATCAGGGCCTGGTCATGCCACACCCGTATGGATATCACCCGGGCTAACGCACACAACATACGGCCCAGTTCGGGGCTTAGCAGGTAGCGCTTCACCGTGGAGTTGATCCGCCATAAATTCAGCCTTTGGGTGAACACTCTGTCGTAATAAGCTTCTCCCTCTTCGGAGGTGTTGGTGGCATCGCCAGCGACTTTTCTCCGCCCCATGGCGGCCACGCTTTCCAGCACCGCGGCCTTAAGCTCGGCGACTTCGGCGCTGGATAAGAATCCCGGATGGAGGACAAAACCGTCCCTTTCGTAAGAAGCGATCTGGTCGGATGTCAAGGTAGTGTTCATAGCATTATTTTCCACGTAGACGAGCCTGAAAAATTGCACGATCGGGCTTGATGGGGGCGGGTGTCAACTTCGACTTTACGTGCTGATTAATTTCAGCCCACCCATGTAGGGTTGCAGCGCATCGGGCACCCGAATGCTGCCATCTTCATTTTGGTACAATTCCAGAATCGGGATCAAGATGCGCGGACTGGCGATGACGGTGTTGTTCAGAGTGTGGCAGTGCCGGACCCGGCCATCGGTACCCCGATAGCGCAAATTACACCGGCGTGCTTGAAAGTCATACAGGCGGCTGGCAGAATGAGTTTCGCCGTAGGCGTTGCGAGAGGGCATCCAGGTTTCGATGTCAATCATGGAAGCGTTTTTCGGCCCCAGATCGCCGGTGCAGCATTGCATGACGCGGTAGGGCAGCTTCAGCCGTTGCAACACCTCTTCGCTGTTGGCCAGAATCCGCTGATGCCAGCGGATGGATTCTTCCCGGTCGTTGCGGCAGATTATGACCTGTTCAACCTTGTCAAACTGATGGACACGGTAAAGGCCAGCGGTATCTTTGCCATACGTGCCCGCTTCGCGCCGAAAGCAGGTGCTGGCGGTGACCAGTTTGAGCGGCAACACCGCTTCATCAAGAATTTCATCCATGTAATATGCGGTCAGGGATACTTCACCGGTGCCGGTAAGAAAGCGGTCTTCTTCGGCCATCTCGGAAGTCTCTCCGACGCGATAAGCCTGTTCGCGGCCTGCCGGAAAAAAGCCTGTGCCGCGCATGGCCACCTCTCGTACCAGTACCGGTACGGTCATGGGATGAAACCCCTTTTCAATGACCATCATATCCAGTGCCAACCGCAGCACCGCCTGATGGAGCATGGCTCCGGTTCCGGTGAGAAAATAACTGCGCGAACCGGCCAGCTTGACCCCGCGTGGAACATCAAAAAGGCCCAGCTTTTCCCCCAGTTCAACATGACTTTTGGGCGTGAAGGCGAAGGTCGGAATGTTACCCTGACGGCGAAGTTCCACATTGTCCTGGGCGGAAGCGCCGCGTGGTACATCTTCATCCGGCGCTAGGGGCAGCGTCAGCAGCAAAGCATCTATCCGTGGGGGCAGCGTTTTGATTTGCTCTTCCAATGCCGCCCGCTCCATTTTAATGGCGGTCGGGCGCTGGCGCATGGCTGCGGCCTGCTGTTCCAGGGTTTGTCGCACAATAGGATCTTTTTCCGTCTTGATGCGCCCCATCAATGGCCCAATTTCTTTGGACAGGCGGTTTTGTTCCGTGGTGAGATCCTGAAGCTGTTGCTGGGCCTCTCGCAACTGGGCATCCAGATGCAATAATTCGTCCAGATCGATGGCGATATTTTTGGCCAGGGCACCCTGGCGCACGGCATCAGGATTCTCACGGACAAACTTGAGATCGAGCATGGATAACCCTTGGGTTAGCAGACGCGCGTCAGAAAAATGGTTTCCCAGCAGCAGAGGCAACTCGCCCGGCTGAAGATTCAGCGGGCGGGGATAATCAATTTCTCGCCGATGCGTATGTCGCTCGGTCGCGATCCGATCTGTCGACGGTTGGCCCGGTAAATAAGTTTCCAATCGGCGGCGCGATGATATTCCCGGCGTGCGATCTCGATGAGCGTATCGCCGCGCCGAACGATGTAGATCTTGCTGCCTCTGGCCAAGCGGCCATGCCGCCGGGTTAGCCCGCCCCCGGTATGATGGCGGCTTGACCGTTGGACCAGCCGATGGCGGTGGGGCAGGCGTATTTTTTGGCCTACCCGCAGACGGCGGGGATCCACTCCGGGGTTGGCCCGCTCAATGGCGTGGACCATCCGGACGTTGCCGTAGACCCTCCTGGCAATGGTTGCCAGCGTATCGCCATGTCGAATGACATACGTGTCGGCGTGATGACCTCCGCTGCCGTTGGTGCTGTCGGCCGTGCCATTAAGGCCAGCCAGTGAGCCCGCGTTACTGGTATTGTCGGATGTGTTGTTGTCATTGAGGCTCGTAGAAGGACTGCCATTATCGCCTTGCGTCAGATTGTCGCTGGTATCAGTATTGGCTGGAGTAGTTGTGCTTCCGGGAATATTCATCGTAACCTGGCCGTCTGGTTGAATCTGCCCCTGCATGGTGGTTGGCGGCACATTGGCGGTCAGTCCCGCCTGGGTTGTGGTGGGAGTTGCCGGAGGCACTATGCCGGCGGGGACGTTGTTATTGTCGGGTATATCGGCTGAGCCATTGGCGTTTGGTATGGAAGACACCGAATTCGTGATGGGGCTCGGTGTGGTTGGTGTGAGCGCCGGTTGCTGGCTGGGCAAGACATTTTCAGCCGTAATTTGCTGGGAACCGCTCTGGGAGTGATGGACGATGACAAGATAGGCCACCACAAAAATAATCACCACTGCCAGACAAATCAGAAATACTTTTACATCGGATCGCATTGAAATCTCCAACAAGAAACAGACGCGTTGCCGTCACGCAAAATCTGCACCATTCCAGGTTCCATCCCCGGCACCACAAAGCTATTTCGAGGTCCGGGAATTCATCTTGGTCATTGTACCGCTGCCTGCACAAAACGGAAATGGTCAGTTATTTCAACACCCGCTGCGGCCGCGAGGCGGGAGATAGCTTCTCAAATGGGCAGGGACGGATTAAACTAAATGGAGCGGTGGTATGCGGGGGTGCTGCGGATAGGCTGCCGGCGATTGGTGTTTTGTTTTTGGAGATAACAATGGCAATTAAAATCGCGATGGTTGGGGCGGGATCAATCGGTTTTACGCGTGGGTTGATGAGAGACATCCTGGGGGTGCCGGAATTGGCGGATACCACCTTCAGTTTCACGGATATTTCTAAAAAAAATCTGGATATGGTGGCGCAGCTTTGCCGCAAGGATATTGCGGCCAACAAGCTGCCGGCAAAAATTATCGCGGCTAAGAATCAGCGGGAGGCCTTCGCGGGAGCGAATTATGTGATTTCCACGATTCGCCAGGGAGGTATGGAAGCCTTTCAGACGGACATTGATATTCCGCTGAAGTACGGTGTGGACCAATGCGTGGGCGACACCATTTGTGCCGGGGGCATTATGTACGCGCAGCGCACCATTGCAGCACTTTTGGATATTTGCCGGGATATAAAGGCGGTGGCCAGGCCGGGGGCATTATTTCTGAATTATTCCAATCCCATGGCCATGAACACCTGGGCGTGCAACAAATATGGAGGGGTGAATACCGTTGGCCTGTGCCACGGCGTGCAGGGGGGGCATTGGCAGATCACCAAGTGTATAGAGCTTTGGGCGCAAAAAGAGGGGCTGATCAAAAAAGATGAAAAGCTGCATCGCCGCGAGGTGGATATTGTGGCCGCAGGCATCAATCATCAGACTTGGTACATCAAAGTACAGTGGCGAGGAATGGATATGGTGCCGCGGCTCTTGGAATTGTTTCAAGCCCATCCGGAATATGCCAAAACTGAGAAAGTGCGCATTGATGTGCTGCGGCGGTTTGGCTATTACTCCACGGAATCCAACGGGCATTTAAGTGAATACGTGCCGTGGTATCGGAAGCGGCCCGCGGAAATCAAAAATTGGATTGATTTGGGCAGTTGGATCAATGGCGAAACGGGCGGCTACCTGCGGGTATGCACGGAAGGTCGGAATTGGTTTGAGACGGATTTTCCGAACTGGCTTGCGGAACCAAGCCCTAAAATCGGTCCGGAACATCGGGGTGAGGAACATGGATCGTACATTATTGAAGGGCTGGAAACCGGGCGGGTGTATCGCGGGCATTTTAATGTGCCCAACAAGGGGAATATCACCAATCTGCCGGATGAGGCGATTGTGGAAATTCCTGGTTATGTGGATCGCACCGGAATTAACATGCCGGTGGTGGGGCCGTTGCCGCTGGCGTGTGCAGCCACATGCTCGGCGAGTGTTCGCGTGCAGGAAATGGCGATGGAAGCGGCGGTGCATGGCGATGTAACCCTGCTCAAAGAGGCCATGCTGCATGACCCGCTGGTGGGGGCCGTGTGCAATCCGGAAGAAGTGTGGCAAATGACAGATGAAATGCTGGTGGCCCAGGCCCGGTGGCTGCCGCAATTTAAGGCCCAGATACCAGCGGCAGCGAAGCGGCTGGCGAAAGCGGAGAAAGATGGCACCCGTGTTAAGTTGCGCAACGACTATCAGGGGGCGGCACGCCTGCATACCAAAACCGTAGACGAAATGGCCCATGACCGCCAAGCCGCCCGAGATAACGCTGCCGCCGCTGACAAGGGCAAAATGACCAAGACCAGTACGGCGGCGGTGGGCGAGGTGCGGGCCAAAGGGAAAAGGGAGAGCCATAGAGGAAGGTGATTGTTTCGTC
>JABEVA010000199.1 GCA_013044065.1 Phycisphaerae bacterium | reverse complement strand
GTATGTTCCGGGTGGTCGGGGGCTGACTTAAGATAATAAGTATTCCGCGAGTGGAAAGCTGTTGCTGGCCAACGGCGAAAGATTTCAGGCCCTGGAGGTTCGCTACGATGGAAGGCCCATTACCGCCGGACAGACGATACGTGTGGGCGCGCAGTTGTGGTATTCTTCCCGTTATTACCGGCTGGAATCCACGCCGCAGACCATCTACGCGTTTGCCCGTTCCATGATAACCGGCGGCCCATGGCAGCCGCTCAAGACCACCGTGGGCGACAACGCGGTGAGTATACAGATACCGGCTGCGATGGCGGGAGCCGGACTGGTGCGGTGTCGCCTCACGGATCAGCCTTCGCCTGCGGCCGCTGTGGCGGTTAGCTTCACGGTGGCCATGACCTCGAAGGCTTCCGGCAGTGTAACGGCGCTGACCGCCATGAATCGGCGCAACTGGCAACCGGGGGAACGTATTAGCTTTGAGATTGTCGTGCGCACGCGGCACCCCAAAACCGGCCTGGCGGGCATGTGGATTTATGACCTGGGGCATCACCGGGTGGTGGCGTCGGCCCAATTGCATTTTTCGGCCCATCCACGCCAACCGGCGGTGTTGCATGTGTTACTGGGGCGAGCACAGAGCGAACTTCTGGGGGTTGGACGCTATGAGTTAAGGGCGAAGGCAGGTAGGCTCTCAAGTTACCCTTGCAGGTTTGATCTGGTTTCGCCGATCCCGCTGACTACTGTTCTGCGCACGGATACCTGGGATTCCGGCTTTTTCTCCACGCAGTGGGGATATCATCCGCTGGAGCGCAGCGAAATAATGTCGTGGTGCGGGATCAATGCACTGGTACGTATGCGTGGCTATGAATTTGCCCTGCACGCGACCTGCCTGCCGGGCTACAGTGGCCTGCTCCAAGGCGATCCGAGCCTGCCGGCCCCGCAATACGGCTGGCAGCCCAACCTATGGCAGGAAGTTCTGGATCGTGGACTCAAGGACGGTCTTGGGCTGATGCCGATCGTCCATAATATCTGGGAGGCGTATCCGGTATTCCGCACCCCGGCCATGCTGGCACGCGATCAACAGGCCATCGGGCTGATGGCCCAATCGCTGGGACGATTTCCGAATTTTCTGGGGCTGGATTACAACGTCACCAACTTTCTGATTCACACGTATCCACACCGGTTTGTGCTGGGTGGCGGCACGATTCCGTCGCCACAGAAGATTCGTGCGCTTGCCGGAGGCCAGTGGAATCCGCAAACCATGCGCCAACTGGGGCAATGGTTTGATTTTCTTATCGGTCTGGTGCAAAAGGACTATCGTGCCTGGGGACAGGCTCTGGCGGAATATAAGCCCGCGGTGCGCCGCATGGCCAACATCGGATTCTGGCTGCACCTGGCCTCGTGGCCGCCGGCGCTGCACCGTTACGTGACCATGACCGACTGTTATCAACAGTCGGAGCAAATTCCCCCGCCGTTCGGACCGCTGGTGGAAGATACGTATACTGCGGCTCCATGGCTGCCCAATGCCTCCACCTACGAAGTATTCAATGAAACCGGCACGGGGGAGCGCATGGAATCGGAAGAGGCGCTGGGCATGCTCACGGGAAGTGCCATTGGCATGGTCAGCCCGCCGATGGCCGGATGGAATGATTCGCATCTGGTGCGCATCTCGGCGCATACCGATCGGGGCGATCCATGGGCCTATCGTGAATTTTTCCGCCGGTATGCGACGGTGGAAGGATTGCTGACCACCAAAGGCCTGCGCAGCCCGGTAGGGTTGCTGCTGACCAAACGGCAAGCGGTGCTGGAGCAGTTTACGCGACCGAACATCGGAGGGCCGAATTTCGGACTGGATTCGGTATTCGGTGGAGGCGATTCGATCTGGTCGCGGTTTTACAGTGGAGTGCTGCTGTGTCAGATGGCTCATCGGCCAGCCCGCGCGATTTTTGGCCAGTATCTCAGGCACCTGCGAGCATTTAAGGGCCTCAAGGCCATTGTGCTGACCGGACAGACTGCTCCATTGCGGGCGTGGCAGATCGCGGCGCTGCAAAAATTTGAGCAGGGCGGCGGCGTGGTGCTGGAGGACCGGGAATGCAAGGTGCATGTACCGGGGGCCAAGCGGCTGGGGGTGGCGGTCTTTTCGTTGCCGGGCTTTGGATTCGGCGGCCTTATTAACCTCTGGCAGACGGATGGCAATTATGATCTGATCCCGCAGATGATTTTGCATAAACTGCCGGCGTTTGCCAAGGCTTTGGACCAGTATGTGCCGGCGGGTTGCAGCGCAACGAATCCGTTGGTGATGATGACACCATTTGCGGGCGGGAAAATCACCTATCTGGCGGTGGTCAACACCCAGCGTCCACCGATTCGTGGATTGGAGTATTCCAAGATTGGAGCGCGGTTTGCCTCGGTGATGCCGGTGGTGGCCCAGGTGAAGGTGCCTGTGGACATCAAGACGGTGTATGATGTACTGAATCGGCATATTTTGCCCATGAACCATCATCTGGTGAAGGTGGATCTGCGGGCGTACGCGAATACAGTTCTGGCCTTGTTGCCCGGATCCCTCCCGGAATTGAAAATGTCGGTGCCGGCGGAAACGGATGCGGGGAAGGCCCTGACCATGGAGCTGCAAGCACTGCAGCGCCGCGGCGCGGTCTTGGCGGCGGTGGTGCCGTTCCTGCTGGAGGTGCGCTGCGATCATACACTTATTCTGGCCAAACAATTCAGCCATACCCAGGTCAACGGACACTTTTCTTTGACCATTCCAGTGCCCGAACAGGCCCATTCCCTGACCGTGCAGGTGTTGCCGCTGCTGGGGGAACATGTCCTCCGGCAGACTATTGCGGTGCGTGGAACACGTCCGGCAATTGTTCTACGTCAAGTGCATCTGCTGGCCTGGCATACCGCACCATTGGTCCGGCAACTGCATGCCGCGGCGTCGGTGGTCATCACAGCCGAAGGCAATCAGTCCTTGAACCGTGGTATCGAGGCGTTGCTGAAAAAAGCCGGGATTCACGTGGATCAGGAACCTTCCGCAAAGCTCGAAGCGCAGCGACCAAGTGCGGCCAAACAGGTGGTGATTGTTACTGGCGGCGCACTGCTAAGGCCATTTCAGGTGGGGGGGATGGGGGTTTTGCCGCTGGCGTTGAGCCGCACTCTGCCCGGGCCGTCCAACGCGGTCTTGGCTGGCACCAATTGGCCGATTTACAACTCCCGGGATGTGGGCATTGCGTATTTCGGTCAGGCGTATGGCCCGGCCCGGCACGCTCCTAAGGTAATTCTGGCGGTGGCCGGCAACGTCGCCGGAGAATCAATTTTGCTGCGGGGTTTTGCGGACCTGCTGGCGGGTAAAGCGCTGCCGGCGGCGACGAGCCTTTCGGCGGCTGGAACTGCGGCTCCCGTACTGTCGGTGGTCGCCAAGCACGTTTACAACCCGGTGCGGCATTTCCGTAGTCAGATCACCCATGATCCGGGCGATAAACACGGCAACCTTACCAAAACACTGGCCTCTTATATTCGTCCGGCCAATGCTCGGATCGGGAGTCTGGCATTGGCTGCAGGCGGGGAAACGCTTTATGCCGGAGCCTTAAACTGGGATACCAATGTTTATGCGGTGGATACAAAGACCGGTCGAGTGCGATGGTGTACCCACGCCGGTCAGGGGTACGTGCCGCACGTGTGGCGTGGGTTGGCCGGAGGCGTGGTGGCAAGAATTTACACTACCAACAATGCCAGTCAGCAACTGGAACTGTTTTCCGCCGGCGGCGCGCCGCGGGGCCGGTTTGCCGGATTGGGGGTGCAGTGTTTCCCCAATGGCGATTACATGGCGTATTGGGTACAGCGGCAAGACTGGTCGGGTGGGGTTTCGCCGGATGGCAAGGTGCTGGTCGGGAGCGG
>JABEVA010000198.1 GCA_013044065.1 Phycisphaerae bacterium | reverse complement strand
GGATTTGGACGCCATTTTTGATATCTGCCTGGAACATAACGTTCAGCGGCTGTGCGTGTATCATCTGGCCTATTCGGGCCGCGGTGGGAACATGCAAAAGGTAGACCTTGCCGCGGACCAGATTCGTTCCATTGTGGACCGAATTTTCGAGCGGAGTATTCAAATACATCAAGCCGGTCGCCATCTGGAAGTGTTGACCGTGGATAACCACGCGGACGCCGCGTATATGCTGTTGCGGCTCCAGCGCGATAACGATCCTCGTCTGGCGGATGTGCAAGCCCGCCTGCGCGGCACGGGCGGCAACCGGTCGGGATGCAATATCGCCTCCATCGATCCCAGAGGCAATGTGCATTATGATCAATTCAGTTGGCATTATAACTGCGGCAATGTACGCCAGCAGCCCTTTAGCACGATATGGTCACAGGCGACGGACCCCCGCCTGGCGATCTTGCGTAACCGTCGGTCGCGCCTGCCGCAACGATGCCAGTCGTGCAGGTTTGTAGATGTGTGCAATGGAAATTTGCGGACCCGAGCGGAAGCTGCCACCGGCGATTGGATGGGTTTTGACCCGGGTTGTTACCTGACCGAAGCTGAAACCACGGTTCCGATAGGCGCATCTACTGCGGCCGAACCAGCCATGGCGGGATAGTTTGCTCCCGTGGCCACACCGTTGGTTGGCTTCCCCAGCCCATCAGCCGTTAAACATCAGGTGAGCCGTGCGGCTTGCTATCAGGTACCCGCCGCGCTGCTACCGATGGGGAAATTGGCCCCATTTTAGATTCGATTGTCGATCTGTCTCCCGCAATAGTCAGGCTCAGTTATCTGATGCGATTTTACCTCCATTCAAATAAGGGAATGCTTTGCGGGGCGAGCTTAATATAAATCTTGGTGTCAGGGGTTGAAAAAAACATCGAATGCGCAAGGCTGACCCATTGTACTAACCCCTACCCGATTTTCCCGTGGGGGATAAATTCGTTACGATGTCTTGATACTGGTTGTCGATACAAGTTCATGAAAATTGTGGTCGTTTATCAAGGGGCACTCGGCGATACTGTACTGCTGGCTTCACTGCTGGTAAGTCTGCGGGCACGCTGGCCTACCGCGGAGCGGACATTGGTGACGCGGCGTTCTTTTGGCTCGCTGCTGATAAAGTTGGGGGTGGTAGAGTTGGCATTTGATGTCGATGATCCCCATCATTCGGCCTGGTTTGGCCCATACCAGACTTCCACAACCTTTTTTCAATCAGACTCCTCTTTGCCCTGGGTAAATTGCGATCTGCTGCTCTCCGCCGTTAGTTCCGGCCAGGACCCTTGGGCTGCGCATGCCCGGCAAGCGTGTCCGCGGGCGCGGATATTATTTTTTGAGCCACGGCCTCCACCGCATTATGCCGGTCATGTGACCAGTTTCCATCGTGAAGAGTTGAGGACGCTGCGGCTGCTGCCGCCAGTGCTTGTCGATGGCGGTCAACATCGTCATGGCCCGCTGCTGATTCAGCCCGGCAGTGGTGGACGGGAAAAGTGCTGGCCTGTGGAGAATTTTATGCGGCTGGCACGCGCTGTGAACCAAGCCCAAATTCCCGTAGAGTTTTTGCTGGGCGAAGTGGAACTGGAGCGTTTTAGCCGCAGTGATCTTGCGCGGCTGGAGAGGGAATTTGTGGTTTACCGCGATATGCCGTTGGCACAAGTGGTGGACCTGCTTGGAGCAAGTCGGGCCTATCTGGGCAATGACAGCGGTATCAGCCATCTGGCGGCATGGGTAGGAATGCCCATGGTGGTCATTTTCGGACCAAGCAACGCGCGGCAATGGAGGCCAGTGGGGCCGCAGGTACGGGTTTATCAGTCGGGAGTCAATTTTCACGCCGGTTATGGAACTGATGAGGAATTTCTACAGGTTCTTAAACTGGTGCTGGAAGTGTGCGGATAAAATATTTGCACCAGCACCGTTGACTTATGCTATAATCATAAAGATGAATTGGAGAGCGTAAAAAGCGGGCTGCGGTGGCTTGCGAGCTGGCAAGGGATAAACGAGGAATCGCCCATGCGTCGGAAAAACGGTTTTACAATTATCGAAATGATGGTGGTATTGCTGCTGATTGCCATCTTGGCCGGCATTGTGATGGCGGTAGGCTCGCAGGTGCAGCAAAATTCCGAGCGGTCGTTAACCCAGACCGAGCTTAGGAACTTGCAGGCCGCACTGCAACAGTATATTCATAAAACCGGCCAGACTCCCGCTAACATGCTTTCATTCCTGGAAGGCTACCAGGCGATGCATGCGTATGCGGTATCCGCCAGCCCCTATTGGCAGCAACACCCCAATGTGATCACCGATCTTCCGAACAGCATGGTGGTGGCGGGCGAGCTTCCGCCTCCGACCGGCTCGCAAAGCACTTCCGACTATCTGCCCGGCGTGGTGGAAATTCTTGATGCCTACGGTTACCCGATTCAATACATGCCGCCAAGCCCACCGCCAGCGATCTCCTCGGATCAGACCTACCCCTATTCCGGGCAGACGACCCCGACCTTGCCCACGACCTTAGCCGCTGGTGCGGCATGGGTATATGTAACAACCGGAAGCAGCACCATCCTCCCGGCGCAAGATTCCCATGCACCTTATTTTTACAGCTACGGTGCCAACGGTCCGCAAAGCACGGGAACCGATCCTACCTCCGGTTACATTTACAGTTATGCACCCTGATGATCAAAGATCGTCCGTTTCATTGTAAGGCCATGGCGGTGGTTATTATCGCCATAATGGCCCAGAGGCGGTATTTTTGCGTCCGCTAATAAAAAAGTCTAAAGTTTTTTCTTGTGCAGCGCCGCGCCGGCTATAGAATAACAATAGAGGCAAGCTCTTCGACCGTTCGCGTCGGAGAGAGGAAATTTGATTGCAGGAGAGACTGGTATGAAAAAGCTATTGAAAATAAAACCCCATGAGATCCCACTCTTGCTGGCGGCTCTGGTTTTCTTTTTTGCCCTGGTGGGTTGGCTTCATTACCAATCACGCAGCAGCGTAGCCATGGTGGCCACCAACATGACGCTTAGCACCCTCCAACACGCTCTGGAACAATACGTAGCGGTCGCTGGCAGTGCCCCCGTCACCATAGCGGGACATCATTCAATTTATGGCTTTTTACTTCGTTACCAGCGACAATTTTCGCATCGCACGGCCGCTGGCCGGTGGGTGGACAATCGGCACAGCGCTATGCTGTTTTTGCGGCCGAACTTGATCGTCAACGGGTGGATTCCGATGCCCCATGGTAGCCGCATGTATGGAATTGTGGCGGTGCTGGACGGCTTTGGCCGGAGGATTCAATACGTGGGTGCGGGTCAGGGGGCATGGCATGGGCCTTGTTTCGTCAGCCCCGGCCGCCGACTCGACCCGATGGGCCACGCCACCATTTATTCCGGCAGTCAGGCGGGATTTTAGGGTTTTTGAACCCAATATGCGCGG
>JABEVA010000197.1 GCA_013044065.1 Phycisphaerae bacterium | reverse complement strand
GAAAGGCCGCGATCTTCCTTGCGAATTAAAAAGCGAAGCTGCGGATGATCTTGGGCCAGCGCGGCAAGCACGGCGGAGGTGGCATCGGGCGAATTGTCATCGACCACAATAAGCTCCCACCGCCAGCCGCAGGCGTTAAAGGCCTCGGCAACCTGGGCCACCAGCGGCGGCAAATTTTCAGCCTCGCCATAGGTAGGCACAATAACACTCACGCTGATACGGTTTGTTGCGGGCGAATCCATTGATCATCCAAGTCCGCGGACCCTACCGATGGGCCACGCATGGAGTATAACCGCTGGCTGGCCGATCCGCCCGCGGAAAAACCTTCCATACCGGGTCTGGATGGTTGAAAGCTCTGACCAACTCATGGGTTGCCACGGAACCGGTGTGTGCGATAATGGGGTCTGGTTCGGAAAAGGATGCCATGATGGATGCCTCGCCGGTTCAAACAATTCTGCTTCGCACAGCGGGTACGAACTGCGACCGCGAATTGGCGTTGGCATTTGAAATGGCGGGTTCTCATGTGGACACCGTGCATATCAACGAGCTGATGGTCAATCCGGGCCGGTTGGAGGATTATCAGATTTTAGGTTTGCCGGGGGGATTTTCCTATGGTGATGATATTGCCAGCGGCCGCATTTTGGCCAATCAGATCGTTCATCATCTGGGCGAAGCCCTGCAACAATGGATTGCCGATGGCAAGATGATTTTGGGAATATGCAACGGATTTCAGGCCTTGGTGAAGGCGGGACTTCTGCCCGGACCAATGCCGCAATTGAGCTTGGGCGATGCTTTTCCAGCGACGCTCACGGACAACACCAATGGACGGTTTATAGACTGCTGGATTCGCGTGCGCAGCACCTCGGCCCATTGCCCCTGGATGGGGCCGGACAAATGCCTGGATTTGCCGATTGCTCACGGCGAAGGACGCTTTGTGGTGCGCGATCCAAGCGTGCTGGAAGCCCTGCGGGCCAATGATCAGGTGGCGTTTCGTTATATCGATCCTGCCGGGAATGTCGCCCAGGCTTGGCCGGACAATCCCAACGGCAGCATGGACGGAATTGCCGGGGTATGCGATGTTACCGGTCGTGTGCTGGGCATGATGCCGCATCCGGAGCGCTTTATCAATTCGTACCTGCATCCGACCTGGACGCGGCAGCAATTACCGCCCGCACCGGCCGGCCTGGAACTGTTTAAAAATGCGGTGGACTTCATACGGCGGAATATGGCCGTCACGGTGTAAGGCACCGGAGAGCGCCGAGCCAGAGGTAAAATAGGAGTGGCCAGAGCATTGGCCCCAGGCACTTTGAGGTGATTTCATGCCCAACGGCACGGAAGCAGTTGGATTCAAAAAGAGACGCTGGCAACTGCCGGCAACGCACCCCCCCACCCCGGACGAAATCCAGTTATGCCGGGAACTTCAATGTGACCAGATCATGGCCCGACTTCTCGTGGCACGATCGCTTAACAGTGTGGACCTGGCCCGGGAATTTCTGGATCCGCGGCTCACGCGGCTGCATGGGCCGGAACTGCTCCACGGCATGGCGGCCGCGGCGGAAATCATTGCCCTGGCCATCGGGCGGCGGCAGCGCATTGTACTCTTCGGCGATTACGATGTGGATGGAATTACCGGCACAGCCATGTTGTGGCGTATGTTGAAGACCGCCGGCGCAGACGTGCGTTACTACATACCGCATCGGGTGGAGGAAGGTTACGGGATGTCGGTGCCTGCCGTAGAACGCATTGCCGCCGAAGGTTGCGACCTGTTGATCAGTATCGATTGCGGAATTACGGCACTGGAATCGGTGGCTAAAGCTCGCAGCCTGGGACTAAAAGTAATTGTCAGCGATCATCATACTCCTGGCGCGACCCTGCCTGAGGCGCAGGCCATCGTTCATCCGTTGCTGGGGGAACCCGCCTATCCCAATGCCCATTTATGCGGTGCCGGCGTGGCCTTTAAGCTGGCTTGGGCCACAGCCAATCGGTTGTGCGGTTCCCCACCGCTGCCCACCACCTATCGCAATCTGTTGATGGAGTTTTTAGGGCTGGTGGCGCTGGCTACGATCGCCGATGTAGTGCCGCTGATGGGGGAAAACAGAATTCTCGTCAAGCACGGGCTGGCCCAGATTCCACGCAGTGAATTTGTGGGTATTCAGGCGCTGCTGGCGGCGGCTGGATTTGCAGATCGAAAAATTGATGGCACGGCCGTCGGCTATTTTTTAGCCCCGCGTTTGAATGCCGCCGGTCGTATGGACCACGCGGCACTGGCGGTGGAATTGCTGACCACGCCGGACCCGACGCGGGCCGCGGAGATCGCTCAATTCCTGGAAAAGCAAAACACGCAGCGGCAGGCCACGGAACGCAAAATCGTTGAGGCGGCCATGGCCCAGGTTAAAACCATGGCGGACTTGCCGCCGGGTCTGGTGCTGTGGCAACAAGGCTGGCATGCGGGGGTGGTGGGGATAGTCGCTTCGCGACTGGTGGAGGCTTTTCATCGACCGACCTTCGTGCTGGCTACAGATGGGCAGGTGGCGGGCGGATCAGCCCGCAGCATCCCGGGCCTGAATCTGCATTTGGCCATAGAGGCGTGCCGGGATTTGCTTATCAGCGGTGGTGGTCACGCCGCAGCGGGCGGGGTGCGTCTGGCCCATGAAAATTTGGAGTTATTTCGACAGCGTTTCTGCGCTTATGTGCGGCAACAAATGCCGGAAAATGCGTTTGTTGCGTCTATGGCGGTGGATGGATGGGTGGAACCGCGGCAACTCACCACGGAACTGGTGGAATGGCTGGAAAGGATGGCACCATTCGGGCATGGTAATCCACGCCCCCGGTTTGCTTTGCGTCAGGCTCGCATCCAGGCCCCGCCACGACGGGTGGGCGCGGGAGGCACCCATTTGCAGTTGCAACTTAACGCCGATGGTATTTTGTCTCATGCCATTGGTT
>JABEVA010000196.1 GCA_013044065.1 Phycisphaerae bacterium | reverse complement strand
CGTATCGGCTTTGCGCATCGGGCAGCGGGAACATGCGCGGCGGCTGGATGTGATGGAACAAAACTCGCAGCTCGCCAATGAACGGATGCTGCGCATGGAGCAGGGCATCGCCAAACTGCTGGAACGTACCCGCCACATGGGCTAAAGGGCCATCCCGCGGCGGCGGCTTTGCCCCAGCCGGTAGAGTCCGGCCCTGCCACAATCGGGAGTTATGAAAATGATGCAAACGCAGCGGAAAAACCTGGTTCTCGGGATGCTTTTGGTTGTGGCGATCATGGCACCGGCCGGTTGTCAGAGTCCGCCCTGGACGGGGGTGGATATGGTGCCAGATATGGAACCGCAAATCGCGGGCCTGGTGCCGCAGTTGGCCCGGGCGCAAGCGCTCAATCACGCGGCGCGCCGCCAGGTGCGTCAATTAACCCCCGCCGATGTGCCGGTGCAAAAGCCCAGGGTGCTGGCCACCTTGGCGGTGCAGCGACGGGCGCTCTACCGTGCGGCGGCCACCGTGGCCGTGGTGCGCACCGCGGCCGGGCGCGAAGATCAGGCCGCCAGACGGGCGCTTGCGGCCGCCCGGCACGCCGCGGCAGAGCTCACCGCCACCCACGAACTGCTGCAACAGGCGCAGCAGCGTTATCACAACGCCTGGCTGGGAGGCAAAGCCCATCGGTTGATCGACTGGATCGTGGGCTTCTCCGTGGCCGCGGTGGTATTGGATTTTCTGGCGGATGCCTTTTTGGGTGTCGGATTTAATCCTTTGGAATGGATCGCCGGTCTTTCCGGCCTGGCGAAAAAGAAGCTGGCTTAGTTTTATAAGGAGAAACGCATGTTTTTGATGGCAATGGCCTTGGGACTTTGTGGGGGTGGCGCGGCGGTGCTGGCGGTGCAGGCCCTGGTGCAGCACAAGCGGTTTGCGGATGCGGCCCGCATGGATATGGCCGCCCTGCGCGACGAGGTGCGAAAAATGGCCGCCGATGCGGTCGCCGAAATTCGTCGCCTTACCGGCAAGCCCTAGTCCGGGGGGTGCGGTGAGATTAAGTGGCAACCGCCCGATTTCGTACAAAATCAATGCCGAAACGAATTCCGCCCTCTTAGCCGCGGGCATCGTGCCCGCACTTGGCGCATGGGGCTTTCTGCCAAACAAACCGGTCCTCCGCCTGCCAAAATTTATGGCCGCACCCTGGTCTGGTGATCCCGCTGGCGGAGGAATTTTCCGCGGCCGGCTTGCCGGGCCCGGCGGTTGATGGCGGCAGCGAGTATAAAGGCAGAGCCGATGCGCATGTTAATCAAATGGCCCACCCGCGGAAGGCCGCAGAAATTTCTGGAAACTCTGGCTCGTTGGCGGGCCATGCTTTCCGGTCGCAATCAGGTACACTTTTTAATATCCGTGGATGAAGATGATGCCGCCATGAACCAGCCCGCCATGCGCCAGGCTTTGGCGGCGATGGCGAACCTGACGCTGCGGGTGGGGCCGGCGGGGCGGAGTAAAATCGCCGCCTGCAATGCCGATGTCGATGCGTGGGTGGGCCAAACCTCCCTGACTCCACAGGTGCTGGTGCTGGCCAGTGATGATATGGTTCCGCAAGTGGCGGGTTATGACGCCATCATCACCACCACCATGGCCGAGGTCTTTCTCAACCTGGACGGGGCGCTGCATTTTGATGACGGCTACCATGGCGGCAAGAGTGTGATAACGCTTTCGGTGCTGGGGTGGAATCTGTATACCAAATTCGGCTATCTTTATCAGCCGGAGTATCAATCCTTCTTCTGCGATAATGAATTCACCGCCGTGACCCGGGCCCTCGGGGCCTATCATTATGATCCGCGGGTCATTGTGCGGCATTGCCATATCGGACGGACTCCCGACGCGCTGTACCGCCGCAATCAGGCCTGCTGGACCCAGGATCAAAACACGTATCAGCGGCGCGGGGCGGCGGGCTTTGGTCTGCGTGAGCCGGAGTTAAGCATTTTGATTCCCACGCTGCCGGTCCGCTTGGCCACCTTGCAGGCGCTGCTGGAAAATCTGAACCGGCAAATTGCCGCACTGCCGGATCCATGGGCGGTGGAAATTCGCATCAATCGCGATGACGGCGAAAAGCCGGTGGGGGTGAAACGCAATGAGCTTCTGGCCGCGTCCCGTGGCCGGTATGTGGCTTTTATTGATGATGATCAGGTGGCGGTGGACTACATCGCGGAGATCCGGACGGCTCTGGCCCGGCAGCCCGGGGTGGATTGTGTGGTTTTTGGCGGCGAATTAACCGTGGATCGGCAGTATGCCGGTCACTTTGATTTTGGCCTGGAACACCGCCATTATTATCAGCAGGGCGGGGTGTACTATCGCACGCCCAATCATCTGTGTCCGGTAAAACGCGCCTTGGCACTGGCGACAGGTTTTCCGGGCATTAACCGCGGCGAAGACACGGATTATGCGGTGCGGCTGTACCCGCGATTGCAATCACAGACGGTGGTCTGGGAACCCGTCACCGCCAGTAGCGCTGATCCGGGCCGGCTGCGCAAAAAAACCTTGTATTGGTATCACTTCAGCCCGCGCGGCACAAAAACCCAAAAGCCGATAACCTGAAAACCAATTCCGCCGGTCGCCATTCCCCAAGGCCATTTTTAGCCGGTGCTTTCAGATGTTATGGGCACGTACGAAGCGTGCCGCCGGCCGGGCATAAAATTTGTCACCCGGCCCGGCCATTCCACCGATAGAAACTCCTGTCCCGCCCGCGTGGCGGAGAAGTGTTCGTCATATAAAGAGGTTTACCATGACCACCCAGTGGAGAGATTCAACGTCTAAGAGTGAAGATATTGGTTCTTGGAGTGTGTCCATCACCGGCACCAAGACCGAGCCTGCCAACGGGCCGTCCAGCCCGGGGGTTGGTACCGCGGGCGAAAGCCCGAGCTGCGTATTGACCTTGGGCGATGGGGAATTGGTGACGGCCGATGCGCCCACAAGCGCGCCCAGGATCGCCGCGGCGGTGTCACCGGCGACGGGGGCGAAATTCCCACGCCGTCGGGTGGAGGCTGCCTGCATCGGCGTGGCGGAACTCGGATGCGTGGCCCTGTTGGGCGGGCTGTACTTTCTGCCCAAAGGCATTGGCCACAGCGAATTCATGCAGCAGGTCAAAACCGGAGGTTCGCTGGCTTCGATACCCGGCATGCTGCAAATGGCGGAATTTGTGGCGGGCGGGGCCGGCTTAATCCTGATTCCGCTGATGGCCGGCGCGCGGCGCGGACGGATGCTGTTGAACGTGGGGTTCGGCCTGATGGGGCTGTTGATACTTTCCCTCTTGAGCCAGTATTCCATGGGTTTTAACCTGGTATTTATGCCTATGCTGGCTTTGTTGTCGCTGGTGTTTTTTGACACCATTGCCAGGTTTGCCCATGTGTTGCCGCAGGAGCCAAACGTGGCCCGTTGGCGGCTGGCTACGGCTTGTATGGTGACCGGGGTGTGGCTGCTGCCGGCCTTGGGATCCCTGCGTGGGGCCAACGCCCTGCTGGGTGTGCGCCTTCCGGATGGATCTCTCATGGGATACCTGCTGACGGCGGGCTGCATCGCCGGTGAGGTGGCCGGCTTGCTCGGTTTGCTCGCCTACGCCATTCCCCAATCCAAATTCACGCTGCAATTAGCGCGGCTCATGGGCGTGGTGGCGATGATGTCCTGCTCCCTGGTGGCACTGGTGGCTACCCTGACGGTGTCCGGTGTTCTGCGCGGCGATATGCACTGGTTCGGTGTGGAACTGGTTTGGATTATCCTGCTGGTTTTTGGTTGCCTGATGCTGGTATGGTCGGGCATGATGCAGCGGCTGGCAATAAAGGCCCAGGAGTCCATTCAAGAAAGGGCGGTGGCCGCCTGAGCAGTGTCCAGCAACAGTGTCCATCGGCTTTAACAGTGGAGTGCGATATCGGGCCGGGGCGATTGCCCCGGCCCTTTTTGTTTCCATAGCCCCAAGCCCAGGGCGGATTGCCGCAGCCACGGGCCACCGCGAACACGCCCCGGTAGGGCATGGACGCCGACCGCTACGGCTGTGGCCGATATTAAAGGTGAGCCATCTATTTATAGCCGTAAAGCCATATTTAATAGGACCCTTGAGAAATAGCTGGGGCACCCTCATCTCCATGGTCGAATAGATGTAGGCGTGCTGTGTGAAAACAAAGTCACAGGACCGGTACGTATGGAGCTGTTTGGCCTGGTGCTTCTAAAAAGAGATGAAGATGAAATTAAACCATAACAAGCAGGGTTTCTCGCTGACGGAACTGATTGTTGTTCTGGCCGTCCTTGCTGTCCTCATCGCCATCCTCATCGCCGGCCTGGCCCGGGCCCGCGAATACGCGCGCATAGCTTCGTGCTTATCCAACCTGCACCAGTTGTCACTGGCCGCCTTGAGCTACGCCCAACATAACCAGGGGGCACTGCCCAGCGATTACCAGACGCCGGGCGGCTATTGGTATAAGGAGATCACCCCGTATGATAACAACATCGCCGCCAACGCCATCTGCCCGGATGCGGCCACGCCATCCGACGGCGTCGGCAGCGCTACCACCGCCTGGGGGCCGGTGAACCCGGCCGGGCCTTACGGTTGGTTGCAGGGAACCACATCCAGCTATGGGCTGAATAATTTCGTTGATCCTGGCGGGACCATTCCCGGAATAGCCAGCCTCGGCGAATTGACCTTGGGAGGCAATCAAACCTATCAACAAATTGCCCAGGGTGCCCTTACCTCAGCCACAGGCATTACCACCAGCGGGGATGTCAGCATTTACGGCAACCTCCGGGCCGGGGGCAGTATTGACACCAGCGGCAATTTTTATATCAGTGGTACAGAGACACCCAACATGCCCGATCTGCAGCCGCCCAGCGTTGCCACCATTTTCCAGACCATCCAAAGCACGGATAATCCCACCCCGATTTCCGGAAATACCACGGTCATCAACTTTAACAACAATCCGTACCAGATCATCAACGGCGACTTTTCGCCCAATGGCCAAATTCAGATTATCGGCAGCGGTACGCTTTTGGTGAGCGGAAGCGTGGACGTGAGCAGTTGGTTCCCAGCCAACGGGACGGGTACGGCCAACATTAATCTGGTTTGCCTCGGCAGTATCAATTTTTCGGGCCAGGTGAATATCAACGGCGGAATTTATGCCGGCACAGGCCTGACCCTAAGCGGCAAATATAACCTTGGTGGCGTGCTGGTGTCCGACGGGGCCTTGGCCGACACCGGCAGCGGTACGTACAGCCAAAAACCTCCGCCCTCCTTTGACCCACGGGCTGGTGGGCGCGACCTGCTCGATTCCCAGCCGCTCTTCGCTGATTCTATATGGGTGGACGGCAGCCCGGCGGCCAACGACCCTGTGCCCGCCAATATCCAGCTTGGAGATCAGAGCCTCAACGCCAACGACCAGATGGGGCGCTTCTGCATTGACCGGCATCTGGGCCAAATCAATGTGTCGTTTACGGATGGCTCGGCCCATACCGTGCCCCTGGCCCAGTTGTGGCAGCTCAACTGGTCCGGCAGCTTCCGCTCACAAAACGTAGTCGTTCCGTAGGACATTGCCGCCATACCGTAATTTCCTCACACGACATGGCAACTTGTTCCGACCAGCCTCTCGTATTCGGCTGCGCGGTTTCTTTATCCAGAGCATGAAATTTCGACCCTGGACCAACCCTGCCGGGGCCAGCAGCCATCCGCCACACCAGATAAGCTTAGCGCCGATGGTTGAAGACTGTTTTTGTTGACTGCGGCCGATATTACAAGTGAGCCCGCGATTGATTACCGTGCAGCGGCATTTAATCGGACCCTGCGGAAATAGCTGCGGCGTTCTCATCGGCATGGTCGAATAAACGAGTGTGTAGAGCGCGTAAACCAAGCCGAAAAACCAACCCGTAAGTGGTTGGCGTGCCCGGCAGTTCTAACGAGATGAAAATGAAGTTACACTACAACAGACGCGGTTTCTCGCTGACGGAAATGATTGTCGTTCTGGCCATTTTGGCCGTTCTGATCACCATTCTCCTGGCCGCATTATCCCGAGCCCGCGAATACGCCCGCGTCGCCACCTGCTTATCCAATTTACACCAGTTATCCCTGGCGGCGCTTAGTTACGCCCAGCACAACCGCGGGGCCTTGCCCAGTGATTATCAACTGCCGGGCGGCTATTGGTATAAGGAAATCACCCCGTATGATAACAACATCGCCGCCAACGCCATCTGCCCGGATGCGGCTACGCCATCCAATGGCGTCGGCTCCGCCACCACCGCGTGGGGGCCGGAAAACCCGGCCGGCCCCTTCGGTTGGTTGCAGGGAGCCACAGCCAGCTACGGGCTCAATAACTTTGTAAATCCCGGCAGCAGCATTCCGGGAATTTCCAGCTTCACCTCCGTGAGCCTCAGCGGCAATCAGACCTTTAGCGGTACCATTGCTTCCGCGGGTAGTATTACCGGCGGTGGCAACCTGACGGTGTATGGCAATCTGCAGGCGGGTGGAACCATCAACACCCATGGGCACGTATACATCAGCGGAACCCAAACTCCCAATATGCCCAGCCAGCAACCACCCAGCGTAGCCACCATTTATCAAAATATCGAAAATACCGATAATCCTCTTCCGGTTTCCGGCAGCACCCGAGTGATCAACTTCAACAACAATCCGTACCAGATCATCAACGGAGATCTTGCCACCAGCGGCCAAATTCAGATTATCGGCAGTGGCACGCTGCTGGTGAGCGGGGATATTGATATTTCCGGCTGGTTCCCCGCCAATGGACTGGGCACCGCCAATATCAACTTGGTTTGCCTGGGCAATATCAATTTTTCCGGCCAGGTGAATATCAACGGCGGTATTTATGCCGGTGGAGGGCTTTCGCTACGCGGGCGGTACAATCTCAGCGGCGTGATGGTTTCGGACGGTGCTTTCGATGACAGTGGCCGGGGCACCTACGTACAAAGTCCGCCACCGTCTTTTGACCCGCGGGCCGGTGGCCGCAGCATTACCGAAGCCCAGCCGTTGTTCGGTGATTGTATCTGGGTGGATGGCAGCCCGACAGCCACCGACGCCGTGCCCACCAACCTGACCTTGGGAGACCAAACCCTCAACGCCAACGACCAGATGGGTCGCTTCTGCATTGACCGACACCTGGGCCAAATTAACGTCTCGTTTACCGATGGTTCGGCCCATACCGTGCCCCTGGCCCAGCTTTGGCAACTCAACTGGTCTGGCAATTTCCGAGCCAAAACGGTGGTCGTGCCGTAAATCAGGCCGACGATAAATAATTGGATCCAAATCCGTGAGTTCACTTCACCGGGGTGTCCAGCGGATTCATCCAGGCCCTACGAAAAATAGAATGTTCTTTATAACCCATTATTGATAATGGAGTTACGCTTAATTTGCCCTGGCGTGGCCAAGGCCATCACCCGTCAGGGCTGCACGACCAGAGTCCATAACCGTAAATAGAAAGTGGGGCCGGAAGTTCAAATCTCCTGCCTCTGACCGGTTAAACGGATCCGTAATCGGCTACAGTTGAGTTGTTGAGAGGTCTTGAGTTTTATTTTGGGAAATGGAAGAACGGATGGCTAAGCCAATAATGGGCAGGGAATTGTGGTTTTATGGGACTATTAAAAATCTTTCCATTTTTTGGGGCCAATTACTTTCCCTCCACCGTTTTCTAACTATAGTTTTAGTATCGCCGAGGTATCGCGGCCCGTATGGCCCGCTTCACCGGCGAGAGCACTGATTAGTGCCATTGGCGGTAACGGCTTGTTTTGGCCGGCCGCCAATAGAGGAAATCATCCGTTTGGCTGCCGTTGTGCGGCCAAGCCAGGGTTCGCTGGTTGTTCCAGCGGGCCTTCCGGGAAACAGGGGTCTTTTGAAAGGAGACAGCACCATGCGTAATCTCAAAGTATCAGCGTTAGGAATTTGTGCCTTGGCTGCGGCCACAGCGATTGGCTTTGGTACCCATCTGAGCAGAGCCAATACCGTTGTTTATAGCATATCGGGGGTCAACGGCGGTGACGGTACCACGGGCGGCAATGCGTTAAGCGCCAATTTTGTCTTCACCATCAGTAGCGGGCAAGTATCCGTGCAGATTAACAATACCACCCCGAACACTGCGTCCGATGGTGAAGAAATTTACGGCCTTTCGTTCGATCTGACCAATTCCTTGGGCCAATCGGTGTCGGTCGGCGGCGCACCAGCCTACACCCTCACCGATGGGACCGAGGTTACCATTACCAACGTCGGCACCCACAGCAGCCAAGACTGGAAGATCACATCAAGCACAAGCGTTAACCAAAATAACATGTCCAAGCCATGGATTATGTCGGGCAGCGGTAACCAAGTCACCATGAGTGTCGATACGAGCAAACCAAACGATTTGGTCATCGCCCCGCCGCCCAACCCCAATGACTACGGCAGTGCCGGCGGGTTGAATAGCGTTTACCAGCACAACCCCTCTCTGCTCAGCGGTGCGACGTTCAATTTAAGCATCGCCAACGCCCTCTCCGGTGACAAAATCAGCAATGTAATTGTTGCGTACGGTACAGGGCCGAGTTACGTGACCGCGGACCCCCACGGCGGAACGCCGCTGCCCGAGCCGGCGGCCCTTTCGCTGTTTTCCATCCCGGCCATCGG
>JABEVA010000195.1 GCA_013044065.1 Phycisphaerae bacterium | reverse complement strand
AGATCTGTTGGTCCGGCATGATCCACTGCGGCATCAAGAATACGCCATCCACCTTGCGCGCTATAAATTGGTCAGTTATCGAGCGATACCGCTCCGCCATGCCCGGAATATTTGGGTCGTCCCCCCAGGATGGATCTTGCAGCAGCACCACGGAATGGTCGCTGGCCGCACAATAGGATATGGCATTCCCCACAGCATTGAAAATGGATTGCTCTTGGGGCTGGCGAACCAGACCCAGAATAATGGCTCCGAAGGTCCGCGATTTTCGTGGTGGCAGGTTCATCACGACCGACCCTGTCCGGCGGCCACGGCGAATCATATTTTCCTTGACCAGACGGCGGATCGCGGCCATCACCGTCGGTCTTGAAAGCTTAAATTGTGCTGCCAGATCCCGCTCAGCCGGTATCCGCTCGCCGATGCGAAATTTTCCAGATTCAATCCCGTGCAGGAGGTAGGAATAGACGACATTGGTTTTCCTGGCGGTTCGCATATCAAACTCCACGGACCTTTTCTACCGGAGAAAAGGGTGAAGGCAATATGATCGCCGCAACCGTGAAAAAATGCCACCGTGTCTGCACCCACAAGCGCGGCACTATCGCGCTCCCTTCCCCGGCGATCGCCGCCAGTCGACTCAATGTGCCGGCGAACGCTGCAGATAATTATCCGCCCCCATCTTCCCACCGCACATCGACCAAGGTGCCCCGGTCAGATGATAGTTGTGTCAACTCCAGCAAGTGGTCCACCCTGTAGCCAACGTATGGATCGTAATCATCCTGCCGTCCCGCCGCAATGCACGAAAGAAAGTACGCCTCCGCTTCAACAAACGGGTTGACGATATCAAAACGAAAATCCGTCCACGTCTGAGCCTGATTATTATAAAAACTCAACTGTGCAGCGTTGTGTTCCGGCTGGTTCCAGACCGGCGTGTTTAGAATCAACCGTCCGTTCACCCCGCTGATTTCAAAACCTTCGTCCCAGCCGCGTTGCTCGTAGCCGATTTTTTTGAGCGAATGCCAGTTGGCCTCCAGATGAACCACTCCTCCCGCCGGCAGTTGCATCATGGCATGCGCTAGAAAATCCACATCCAAGCCAGGCCGACGATGCACCATCCCCAGGACGCTGCGCGGTCTGCCTACCAGATACAGCAGCATATCTAGAATATGGCTGCCGCCCGCCACCAGAATCCCGCCACCAATAAGCTGCTTCACTGCCGAATCTCCACCACCAATCCGCCGACATGATTCTGGAACCTCTCCGGTATGTATGTCAATACCCATGCCCTGGTAAGTCCAGGCATATACACTGGTGATATGGCCCAGGGCCGGCATCAATTCTTTCGCCTTTTTCACCGCAGGAAAAAACCGCTTCATATAACTTGTAAACAGCAGCAATCCATTCTTTTGGGCCAGGCGGGCAAGTTCCAGGGATTCAGCCGCAGAAAGGGTCAATGTCTTCTCACAGATGACATGTTTGCCCGCGTTCAGCGCCGCCTTGACCATTTCATAATGGAATTTGGATGGTGTCAGACACACCACTACGTTGACATCCGTAGTTGCGATGACCGCATGAAAATCCGCGGCGTAGGCGGCTCCAAAGGAACGAAGATACGGTTCCGCGCGCTGGCGATTCACATCGGAGATCACGGCGATGCGCGTCTTGGATTGTGCAAAAGCCTTGAAATGAAAATCGGCAATGCTTCCAGCCCCAACCACACCCAGTGTTATCGGGTTTGGCATGAGTGATCTCCTTCAAATCGACCGTTCCAAAATGTTGGTGCGCGTGGCCTTACGCCCAACAATCCGCCAAGTGGCTACCTCGAAGGCGGCCACGCTTCCTAATTCAATCCGCTGCCCCAGCCACGTCAGATGCCCCCGCACTTTCCGCCCCGCTGTTTGCTGCACCCGCAGAATAAGCCCGCGGCCATCTTCCGCTCGCTTCAACGCCAGCAGTTGCAGTGATCCCGGAGCCAGATCCAGAAATGAGCCTTCCCGTGCCAGCTTCCCCTTTTTCGCAGGCACAAGTAAAACCAAGGGCGGCTGCTCAAGTTCACGCGAAAGTCGCGGCAAATCAGCATTGGCAGGCGTTAGCGCAAAACGAAACCGTAACTCTCCGGCATCGGTTGGCGGTAACCACGCTGCCGTATCCGCACCGGTCTTGGTATCGTCGCAATACCGACTGGCCCGCACCACCGTGGCTCGTAATGCACCGTCGGTCAGGTCAAAGCCATATAACGAATCGCTGACAAAACCGAAGCCCGCAGTTCTCACCCACCGTCCACCCGGCACTTCGCCTAGCGGTCCGCGCGTGACACTGCCGCCGGGCACATCAAAATCAGCACACTCTCCGGCACCGGAAAACACCAGCTTCAACCGTGCATCGCGCTGGTTCCACAAGACGCGCGCTGAGAAATCAATACCAACCTGTCCGCGAGATTGCGATATACGCAGTTCCAGGCGCGAATTGCCACCCAGCATTTCCACCCACAAGCTTGACCGCTCCGGGCCACGCTCCAATGTTTCCACACGGCTGATCTTCCAATTGTGGCGCACCACAGAAAGGTTTCTCGATTCCAGCGGGTCGTCCATACCACCCCACGATCCCCATGGATCCTCCACCGTGATGGCCGATACGCTGATCTTGTCCCACAGGCGCAGGCATCCATCACCGACAACGGCATTCACCGCCAACGGCACAGATGCACGCTCCGCTTGCTTTGCCCCCTCCACCCAGCCCATGGTCAACACGCTCCAACCCAACGGGGGCAGCGTAACCGGCACAATGGCCCGTTTGCGCCATGCCAAATTGACCATCGCGTGATGTTCGGTGGCCACCAACTGAAACGGCATCAGTTGACCTTGTGGGCCGCGCACTTCAACCGGTAATTGGTCTACCCGGTCCGAATAGGCCCAGATGGGCCGATAATCGAGGCAAGCCTCCAGTTCCACATGGCCGACATACGAATGGGGGTGCGGATTCCATACCAGCAGCGGCACTGCGGTGGGATGATCGCCGACGGTCTGCGGTACGCTCGTGTCCAACCGCATGGCCAACGCGTTGAGCGCGTCAAACCCGACGCTTTGGGCCTGGTGTTGCGCCAAACCCAGCCACGCCAGTTGTTCGTCGTACGCCCGCTCGATGCTCGATCCTGGTAAAATATCGTGGAAAGAATTAAACAAAACCGAATCCCACGCCGCCCGTAAATCTCCGAATGGTCGCCTCAGGCCGGCGCTGATCACAGCGTCGGTGCGCTCAGCGCTGGCCAACATCGCCTCGGTTCGCCGGTACGCGTATTTGAACTTCGCCACCGACGCGTAGCAACCACGTTGGCAGAAATTCAATTCGCCACGATGGGTCGGCAAAAATTGTTTTCCTTTGCGCCCAACCTCCGCATACAGGGCATCAAACAAACGATGCAGTCCCGAATACATGACGCGGATATCGGGGTGCTTTTGCGACCACAGGGCAATCTCCGCCAACTGGCGACGTGTCGGTCCACCGCCGTGGTTGCCCAAGCCAAAAAAGCAGCCGACGTTCTCCAGGCCGTCTTTCTGCGCCGCCACCAAAACCTCATCCAAACGCCGTCCGACTTCATCGCGCTCCGTGCCGTACCAGCCAATCGGCGGACGGTAGGCCAGCACCCGAGCACCGCCCGCAGATTCCCACCAGAACGCCGATTTCGGAATCGGTAGAATAAACGGTTGCGGACGCGTAAACGCAAACCCGCGAATATCGGCCGCAGTCAGAATTGCCGGCAACCCCGCGCAATGCCCAAACGAGTCCGCGGCCCACGCGACGCGTACAGGTTTGCCGAATTTTTCCCGGAAATAGGTTTGGCCATGGCAGAAGTGTCGGGCAAATGTTTCCGTGGCGGGCATATTGGTGTCCGGCTGCAGCCAAGTCCCGCCGACCACATCCCAGCGACCTTGGGCGGCATACTTTTGGATGCGGCGAAAGGTCTGCGGATCGTGCCGCTCCAGATGTTGGTAAATCACCGCTTCGCCCCGAATGAAGGTCAATTCCGGAACCTCGTCCATCAGATTAAGCACCGCCCGACACGTCGCGATACCCTCGTTAAGCCCCTCACGCCAATCCCAAAGCCACACCGGATCAAGATGGGCATTGGGAATAAGGTGAATCGTAACTTTTTGCATATTTATCGTCCTTTTTTCCTTTGTTTTCCGTCACGCGTCCCATGCGAGATACTCGCCTCT
>JABEVA010000022.1 GCA_013044065.1 Phycisphaerae bacterium | reverse complement strand
GGATAAGGGCCACCACCACCAGAATCATCAACAGCATCAGCGCGATGCGGACAGAGCGCCCCAGGAGCGCCTGGAGTTTTGCATGTTTCGAGGGCATGGAGCCAACTCCTGAAATCAAAAAGTCTGAGAATGTTATAATGGCACCCGGCCTTTTGGCAAAGTTCGGCCAGGGCCTAAGCCTTGCTCGATGCCGCCGGTGGGCGAGGCTGCACCACCGTGGCCGAAGGCCGGCTTAAGGCTTCTACCGCTTTGCGTCCGGATCGGCACGCAGTCGTCGAACCACCATTTCCGCCGGACAAAATCCGGTAAAAGCGGACTGAATTAAATTAACGCCCACCAGAACAGTCAGAATCAGCCACCAATGGCTGATGAACACCACGAACGCCACACTCACGATGATCACCGTACCGGCGATGATCCGGATGATGTTTTCCACAGTCATGCTGGACACTCCTTGATATTTCATAACGCGGCGACGATCCGCAGCCACGGCGGATGGCGCTGGACACGTCGATCACATGATGATAATATTACTAATCAGTAATATTGTCAAGGAGATGATTGATGGCCCGTAGCCCGTCCAAAGATTTCAGCCCGATTCAGTTGCAGGGAATTGCCGAAATGTTTGCTTCTCTGGCTGACGGATCCCGCCTGACGATTCTTAATACGCTGCGAACTTCGCCGGCCTACGTGAGCGAATTGGGCCGGCGGACCGGCCTTAAGCAGGCCAATGTCTCCAAGCAACTTAAAGTTTTGAGGGTGGCCGGCCTGGTGGAAAGTCGGCGTGTGGGCAACCAGATTCAATATCGAGTGTGTGAGCCGATGGTATTTGATCTGTGCGAAATAGTATGCCGGAGACTGCGCCGCGATGCCCGCCGGCGCGTCGCCATGTTGCAATAGCCATAGCGTGGTCCGGGGATCGATTTAATAGTTATAGCCGCGCAGCAACGAGCGCAGGTGTCCCATGCCTCCAACCAGTACAGCAAGCCTTTTGCTTAACGTGGTGTCGGCCAACAGGGCAGCCACCGCCGGCTTGCCGGTGTGGTAGAAGGCCAGAGCTAAAATGCGCGCTGGCCGGCGCAGGATGCGGCTGGATTCCATTTTTGCGGGAAGGGCGGCTAGAGTCTTCAAAGCCAGCAGGTAATTGTGTTTCCTCTGGAGTATTCGGGTGGCACCGGTGATGGCTTGCAGGGATTTCCGGTCCACCATGACCTGCGTCGGGTACTTTTTGAGTGCGGCTTTGATGGCCTCGCCCAGCCCGGTCGGATAGCCTGTCCAGAGTACCGTTCCATCAGGCCCCAACAAAAACGTTACCGGTATGGCCCGGACTCCCCAAGCTTTGGCAATGGGATCCTGCCAATCCTGACCCTGGAAAACCTGCGGCCAAACAATGCCATGGGTCTTGGCCACCGACTGTAGTCGGCCCAGGTCGTCATCCAGGCTTACGCCTACAAAGCCCACTCCGTCATTATGATATTTCTGGTAGATTTTGACGATATGCGGCACTTCCATCATGCACGGATGGCACCACGTGGCCCAGAAATCGACTACCAATAGGTGGCCTTTGAGATCCGGTGTGGTAATACGCAAGCCGTGGGTGGTGGTCAATGACAGGTGGAGTTTATCGCCGACCTGCACCGCGGCACGTAAAGAGCCGCATACTAAAAGGAACAGCATGGGCATCACTTTGAAGAGCCTGTTCATGGCGCATACTCCTTGCATTACCGGGGCCGGAATGAAGAGGATCCGCATCACCGATGGGAATCCATACGGCCCGACAGCTCTATTGTACATCTCGATTAATGGCTTTGGCAATCAGTTGCAGCGATTGAGTCAGGTCTTTGAGCGTTTGCGGGGTGATGGATTGAGCACCGTCGGTCAGCGCGTGTTCCGGATCATGGTGACATTCAATAATCAAGCCATCGGCGCCGCAGGCCACCGCGGCCCGGCACATGTCCGGTACCAGGTGGGCGTGGCCGGTGCCCTGTGATGGATCTACCACAATCGGCAGATGGCTGATGCGATGTACTTCCGGCACAATGGCCAGCGGCAGCGTGTTGCGAGAATAGGTTTCAAACGTGCGGATTCCGCGTTCACAAAGAATAACTTCGCTGTTGCCGCGGGACATGATATATTCCGCAGCCAGCAAAAATTCCTCCAGGGTGGCGCTTAATCCGCGTTTGAGCAGCACCGGCTTGCGCTGCTCACCAACAGCCCAGAGCAGATTGTAATTTTGCATGTTGCGGGCACCGACCTGAAAAACATCAGCATATTGGGCTACCAGCGGCACCTGCTCGACCGACATCACTTCCGTTACGACGGCCAATCCGGTTTGCGAGCGGGCTTCGGCTAAAATTTCCAGGCCTTTTTCACCCAGACCCTGAAACGCATACGGGCTGGTGCGCGGCTTAAACGCGCCGCCGCGCAAGGCTGTTGCCCCCGCCTCCTTCACCAGGTGTGCAATTTCAAGAAGCTGCGCGCGATTCTCCACCGAACAGGGGCCGGCGATCAGCGCCACGGAATTGCCTCCCACACTGCCGCCAAGCGAACCGCCCAGCCGCACCACGGTGCGTTCCTTTTTGACTTCCCGCGACGCCATTTTGTAAGGGGCTAATACGGGCATGACTCGTTCCACACCTGAGGCATTTTCGAGTTTATCCTTATCCTTGGCACGATCGTCACCAAGGGCGGCGATCACGGTGCGTTCCGTGCCGACAATAACATGCTCGCGCAAACCCATTTCCCGGATGAGGGCTACCACATGGTCCACCTGCTGGGCAGTTGCGCCCATGGTCATTACCACAATCATCGATTGCTCCTGTTTATAACCGTTGCTGGTCGTGAGTTTTTCAAGCCGCTTGCCAAAGACACTCCCGCCGGCCGCCCAGGCCAAAGGCCCGCTCAATGTCGGCGGCAAGTTGCACTGATCTTTCCGCCAAGTCCAAGGCCTGTTGTAGTGTAGTGCCCAGTGAGTTATTCATACAAGGACTCCAAAAAAAGCAGCCCGTCTTGCGGCGGGCTGCGGTACGCTTTCTAATAGATGCGGGACGACCAAGCTCGCGACAGCCTTAAGCTGGAAAGTAAACAGCAGCCCGCCAGAATCGCCCGACGGGTTTGCGGCCAAAGGGTTCAAAATATAATTCCATCGCGTGCATGTAAAAATTATGACAAACCCACGATCAAAAGTCAACGGCTCAGCCTTAACTTTGTCCGCCGCTTGCTGGTCTATGTGCTTGTCAACGCCCGGCTTTTGTGATAAGAGTTTAGCCAAAGGATTTAAAAATAATGCCTTTTTTGAAAGGATCTCCCATGAAAACTCGTTTCGCATTGGTCTTTGGTTTGGCGTTCGCCCTGACTCTGGCCGGTTGTTCCAAGTCGCCAAAGGGTAAATCTGCATCAACGGCAAACTCCAGCGGCAACAGCAACGGAGCCGCTCTGACGGTGGGTTCGGCGGAGACGGCGCTGACGCATATTGTGCAAAAGATAAGGTCCGGCGATGTATCACAAATTGAAAGCAGCTTTGTCGCCAGCACTCCGGTAGAAAAAAAGCTGGTGGCCGCCGTGGCCAAGATGGAATCCTTGAAAACCACGGTGGTCCAGGTGGCGGAACAGAAACTGGGAGGGCAGTCTTCGGAAATTGGTTCGCTGGTGGCCAAAATAGCGCCGACCAGTGGCCTGGTTCCAACCACGGCCAGTGAGAAATCGCCCTTGGTCATTGAGGGTGAAAATGCCATTGTCAAACAAGGTGACAACATGGCGTCGGTTTATTTGAAACAATATGCCGGCAACTGGAAAATTGACCTGCAAAAGACGGTCAGCAGTTTGTATCCGGATGCGGCCACTGCGGAAAGCAAGCTCGGTAGTCTCACCACGGCTTTAGCCAAAGCCACCAATTTTCTGGGGCAGGTTCAGACGGGACTCAAAAATGGTTCGATTAAATCGCTTAGCGATGTCGAAAAACTGGCCGGCCAGTTTGAAGTTGGTTCCGTGCCTGGCGTAAACAACGCCAAGAACATGCTGCACTTTTAACAGCTCCAGCGAGCGCCGGTGGCGGGGAGGTGTTTTCGGCGGGAGCTTGGACAACGGCATCATCGCCGCCGCATGGCGCGGCGCATCTGCATAGCCGCGTCACGTGCTTTGATGGCCTCGCGTTTATCATACTTGGCCTTGCCTCTAGCCAGCCCCAAAGACACCTTGGCAAAGCCCCGTTTGAAATAAATGGTCAATGGGACCAGTGCGGCACCTTCTTCTTTGGCCATGCGCTGTTCCAGGCGTCTGATTTCGCGCCGGTGGAGCAGCAAGGTCCGAACGCGGGTGGGATCATGATTAAACTGATTAGCCTGCTCATATTCCTTGATATGACAGCCCATCAGCAATACCTGGCCATTGCGGATGATGGCAAAGGATCCCGCTAATTGAGCGCCGCCCTGGCGCAGACTTTTAACCTCGCTGCCAACCAGGGCCAGGCCGGCTTCAAATTTGTCGAGGATGAAATAATCGTGGTAGGCCCGTCGGTTTTCAATATGCGGTGTATGGCTACGCGCCGATGCTTTGGCCGAGCCGGAGCGGGCGCGTGGTGTCGTGGTCAAAGATGGAGCGGTTGATTTTGCGTTTCCCATACTGGGGCAGTATAGGGGGTCTTGCGCATCATTTCGAGCCAGCGGCACCACCGGCAAGTCCATTTTCGGGCTGCGGGGTACCAGATTGACCCGGCCGGTTGGCCCAGGAACAGCCCCTCTTGGAGCTGTACCATGGGACCGCGCTTGACGTACAATAGAGATGGAAAGGTCTGGTCCGTGCCAGCTTGCCGAGGCGGTGGAATGGGGTGGCTTGGTCAGTGCGGAGTTTGGTATGATCTCAACGCTGGTACACATTGTTCTCGGCGGTGTCGCGCTGCTTATATTGGGCGTGGTCGGATATGTGACGGTGCGAATAATCCGTCGCAAAGTACTCGACCAAGATCTTACCTCGGCATCCGCAGGCGGTTTCACACTGCTGGACTTTAAGCGCATGTACGAAAACGGCGAATTGACCGAGGAGGAATATCTGCGGATCAAAGCCAAATCGGCAGCGCGAATGAAGGAACAGTTCCTGCCATCCAAGGCGGCGGATTTGGCGGACCCCGATTCTGATTAATCTTGGTGATACCGCGACCACCGTTGGCAGGCCAAGGGCTGTTGAATATTGGTTTTCGGCACGCCGACGCGATGGCTTTTTCAAGGAACATCTCTGGACTTTGGCGGCGATATGAGGTAAAATCGATCGGTCCGGTGGAAGGGGGAACTTCGCTGTTAAGGACGTGCTTGGCTGCGAAATGGGGCCGGCTGGACTATTGGGGCGATATGAAAAGGCTTTAGCGATTACCGCCCAGCAGCCGATAAAAATGCCCATGGGGCTAACTGACATAACAAGCGCGGTTCGATTTGGTTGGAAAAGAGTCATGATGAATCAAACCGGTGGTGGTTCCAATTCAACGGGATTCGGTGGAAGCGGTGGATCCAGCTCCGGTAATGGCGGTAGCGGCGGAAACGGCGGCAATGGTGGGACCGGCGGTGGCGGCGGGTTTCGGGGCCGCAAGATAACCAGTTGCTCCTTTTGCGGAAAATCCAGCCGGGAAGTCGGGCCGATGGTTGAAGGCCCCAACGACATCTACATTTGTTCAAACTGTTCGGAACTTTGCCAGAATATTTTTCGCCAGGAACGCCGCAAAGTATCCGGGTCCAAGCCCTTGGTCGGCCAGATTCCCCCGCCCCGGCAACTCAAGGAGTTTATGGACCAGTATGTCATCGGCCAGGATCCCGCCAAGCGGGCGCTGGCGGTGGCGGTGCATAACCATTACAAACGTCTCATGCACACCGATGCCCGGGGCGCAGACGATGTGGAAATTGATAAGTCCAACGTGTTGCTGATCGGTCCGACCGGATCAGGCAAAACGCTTTTGGCACGCACTCTGGCACGCAGTCTTAACGTGCCGTTTGCCATTGGTGATGCCACCACACTTACAGAGGCCGGGTACGTAGGGGAAGATGTTGAAAATCTTCTGCTTAAGTTGCTGCAGAATGCGGATTATGACCTTGAAGCCGCGCAACGCGGCATCATTTATATTGACGAGATCGACAAGATCGGCAAAACCAATATGAATGTATCCATCACCCGCGATGTTTCGGGTGAAGGGGTGCAGCAGGCTCTGTTAAAAATGCTGGAAGGTACGATGGCCAATGTACCCCCACAGGGTGGCCGTAAACATCCAGAACAACAGTACATTCAAATTGACACCACCCACATTTTATTTATCTGCGGTGGCACATTTGTGGGGCTGGATCAGATCATCGCCAATCGTCTGGGGAAGAAAATGATCGGTTTTGGCACGGAAGTCAATGCGGCACAAGATATTTCCGATAAACCTTCCAAATACATTGCCCAGGTAACACCGGACGACCTTATCGAATACGGCATGATTCCCGAATTTGTCGGGCGCTTGCCCGTTATTGCGCCGCTGGCACCGCTTACGCACGAAGCCATGATGCAGATACTCCAGGAACCGAAAAACGCCTTGGTACGCCAATATCAGAAGTTCTTCCAGCTGGAAGGGTGTGAATTGGAGTTTACAGCTTCGGCCCTGCGGCTTATCGCGGAAAAGGCCTTGAAGCGTGATACGGGGGCCCGGGCCTTGCGCAGCGTTATGGAAGAATTGATGATCGACCTGATGTACCAATTGCCGGAGAAGGGTCAACACGGCCATTATGTGATTACCGAAGAGATCGTTCGGGGTGAGGCCGGCCTCTTTGACAGCAAGCCGATACCCATTAAAGAAAGCGCCTGATCGGACCAGAGGCTCGGAAATTGCTTCCGAGGATCGGCATGAAAATTTGCACCCATTGCGGGGCGGGCATTCTTGAGCCTAACAAGCCGTGGATTCATCGCGGCAAAATCGTTTGCCGACACTGCTTTGAAAATCTTTCCCCCCCAAAAGCCGCTGGGGGCCAAACACGATTGACGGCAACCGGAAATCCGCATGCCTCTGTGCAGGCAGTGGGGGAGCTACGCCCGGCCAAGCCCGAATCGGCAATTCTCCAAAACACCCCGGGGGAGGCTGGTGAATCGGGGCGACCACTGAATGGCTACGGGTTGGCGGCGTTAATCATTGCCGTCATGGGCATTTTCTGCGCGGGGTTGGTTTCCCCGATCGGACTGGTGATGAGTTTGGTTGGCCTGCGGTTTCGTCCACGCGGTCTGGCTATTATGGCCGTCATTATTTCGGCTCTTGGCACTCTTTACCTGATCGTTTGGATATGCTTGAATGTCATTTCATGGCGACATGTCCATCCAGTACGATAAACTGGCTGCTGGAATGAAGGCCGACGGTCATAAGGGACCGGACAAAAGCAACTTCACACTTTTCGGCTGGCTCTTTTGGCCGCGGGCTTCGTTGCTGGCTCCTTATAGACCCACTGGCGGGGTATGCGCGTCGCTCACGCCTCGCCAGAGACCAAAATTCCTTTGCCGTAAAACACGAATTTATTTTTGCGCGGTCCCGAACCATTTGCGGCTTGGCGTGGGGATTTCAGATCAACATGCGCCCGCGGACCGGGTGAGTTGGGCATGGATGATACCGGCTCATGGCAGAGACGCTCCGGAATCCCCAACAGCGGAAAGGCGGCCTTGAGCCAGGGCCTCCAGCGCCTGCACCGCCGCGCCAAATTCCGGAGGTCGGTAATCCACCGTCGTGGTGGCGTAGCGCCAGGTTTTAGCACCAATGCGCAGCACCAGGAAAGCTAACGTGGCGGTTGCGATATTCATTATCGCAGCCGCGATGGTCGCGGGATCCACACCCACAACAAGGGCCTGTGCCACGGGCACCACGCCCGCGATGAGCACGATCGCGCCGAGGATCGCCGGTATCAGCCGGCCGGTACCCAAGGCCACTGCGGCCACCCAACGATTTCGCTTTAGTGGGTGCGAATATAGGGCCACGGGAGAAAGCCCTTATACACTGGAGACTTTCGCGGCTAGCCACGGATTGACAATCGCGGGTGGTAAGCGTCAAATGGACGGTCGGCGGGGGAACTGGTCATTTGGC
>JABEVA010000194.1 GCA_013044065.1 Phycisphaerae bacterium | reverse complement strand
GCTCTTTTGTTACGCCTTGGAGGGAGGAGAGTTGCAAGTGGCCTGGTCGGCCACGGAGGCTCATAAAATACGTCCTTAGCTCCGAAGCAGGGCTTCGCTACGCAACGGGTATCCAACTCCAGACCCAACCCGCCATTCGGTTCGAGCTTCTACCGGCTGGAAGCTCTCTACCCCACAGCCCGCCGCACATCACAATCATAGATATCCTTGCGTAATGGCAAAAAATAAGCCTTTCACCCACTCGTGTGCCCGAAGAGCCGAAACTTTGTGCCAAACACTCCGCTCCGCCGTCTGCCACAATTGATGGCCGCACCCAGCTCAATTGACACTCAGGTTCCAGTACGTTAATGTTTATGATACCCCATGGGGGTATATTACAAGGAGTACCGGTGATGAATGCATCAAGGCCTCACAGGAAAAATGCCAAAGCGGCTCAGGTGCCGGCCCTTCCCCACTCCCTCATCGGTCCGGGGGGACGGGCGGTGGCATTGGAGGCGGCGATCAAAACCGGCAACCTGAAACGTCTGCGAAGAATTGAGGGGCAGGTGCGAGGGTTGTATCAGATGGTTCAGCAGGAACGCTACTGTGCGGATATTCTGGTTCAGGTGGCTGCCGTACAGCAGGCCCTGCGTGCGGTTTCGCGGGAACTCTGGAAAAACCATCTCCAGCATTGTGTTTCGCATGCCCTGCAAGCGGGCGGCCGACCGGCCAAGGCGGTTTCTGAAGAATTGATGCGTCTGAGCCGCCTGTGGCAATAGCCGCGAAGGATAATGAACGATGGATATGCAAATTGATCCCCCAGTCGGCGGCCAGGCCGCCTCCCATATCGATCCCGTCTGCGGCATGATGGTCAACCCGGCCAAGGCGGCCGGGGTATTTGAACATGCCGGCATCACCTATTATTTCTGCTGCCAGGGGTGCCTGGGTAAGTTTCGGGCGGATCCGGAAAAATATCTTCATCAGCGGGCCGCAGCCTCGGCTGTTAAGCCTGTGGCCGCGCCGCCACCGTTGGTGCAACTTGGTGGTCTGGCTCGCCCCAAGGCGCCGGTGACGAGACCCACCGCGCATTATGTGTGCCCCATGGACCCGGACGTGCAAAGCGACAAGCCGGGGCCATGTCTGAAGTGTGGCATGGCTCTGGAATTGGCGCTGCCGGTGCCAGCGGAGAGGCAATCCCGAGTGCGCTATACCTGTCCGATGGATCCCGAGGTGGTCAGCGACAAGCCGGGTCCATGTCCTAAGTGTGGTATGGCCCTGGAAGCCATGGATGTTTCTGCGGTAGCTGAGCCGGAAAACCCTGAACTACGCGATATGCTGCGCCGCTTTATGGTCGCGGCAGTCCTGGCCGCGCCGGTGCTGCTGCTGGCGATGTTGGCGGATTTTCATGTGGCGACACTCCATGATGCGATTTGGGTGAACTGGGTGAATATGCTTTTGTCCACGCCGGTGGTTCTCTGGTGTGGGTGGCCATTTTTTGTGCGGGCCTGGGTTTCCGCAAAAACCTGGAATCTCAATATGTTCACCCTTATTGGCTTGGGCATCGGTGTGGCCTGGGCCTATAGTGTGGTGGCGACTGTGGCACCGGGTTTGTTCCCATCGGGTTTTCGCAGTCGCTCGGGCGTGGTGGATACTTATTTTGAAGCTGCCGCTGTGATCACGGCCCTGGTGCTCATGGGTCAGGTGTTGGAGTTGCGGGCACGGGGTAAGACTGGTGCGGCGATTCGGCAATTGCTGGATCTTGTGCCCAAAACGGCCCGGCGAATCGCCCCGGACCACCGGGAAACAGATATCGCGGTGGAGGCCATCGCCGTGGGCGACATGTTACGGGTACGGCCTGGTGAAAAAGTTCCCGCCGATGGCGTGGTGCTGGAAGGTCAAAGCTCTGTGGATGAATCCATGATTTCCGGCGAGCCTGTGCCAATTGAAAAAAAACCAGGCGACAAGCTCATAGGGGCCACCGTGAATGGAACCGGCAGTTTGGTGATGCAGGCCCAAAAAGTGGGCGCGGAAACATTGCTGTCGCAAATTGTCGCCATGGTGGCCCAGGCCCAGCGCAGCCGCGCTCCCATTCAGAGACTCGCAGATAAGGTTGCAGGCCTATTTGTGCCGGTGGTGGTAGCCTGTTCGTTAATTACATTTGTAGTATGGGCATGGCTGGGGCCTCCACCGTCGCTGGCCTACGCTCTGGTGAATGCTGTTGCGGTAGTGGTCATCGCCTGCCCATGCGCTTTGGGGTTGGCCACCCCCATGTCAATTATGGTGGGTGTGGGGCGGGCGGCCAAGGCCGGGATCCTTATAAAAAATGCCGAGGTGCTGGAGCGTATGGAGCAAATTGACACCGTTTGTCTGGATAAAACCGGCACGCTCACGCAAGGCCGGCCGCAGGTGGTGGCCATGGAATCCACCAGTGGTGGGCCGACCGATGCAATGCTGGGCTTGGCCGCAGCGTTGGAAAAGGCCAGTGAGCATCCACTCTCCGCGGCTGTTGTGCGGGCCGCCGCAGAAAAGCACCTCGCTATTCCGCAGGCTACATCTGTGCAAAGCATCAGTGGCAAGGGTGTTATGGGTCAGGTAAACGGTCAAAGTGTGGCCATCGGCAACCTGGCCCTGATGGAGCAACTCCATGTGGCCACGGGAAGCCTGCAGGCCAAAATTGCCGGCTTGCAGGCTCTGGGCCAAACCCTGATGTTGGTAGCCGCGGATGCCAAACTGCTTGGTTATCTGGCGGTGGCGGACCCCATTCGTCCCGAGGCTGCGGCCATGGTGGCCAAGCTCCGGCAACAGGGCCTGGCCGTGGTCATGATTACCGGCGACAGCCAGGCTGCGGCGCAGGCTGTCGCTGCCGGATTGGGCATTGATACCGTGGAGGCGGGAGTGTTGCCGCAAGGGAAAGATCAGGTGGTGCGGCGTTTGCAGCAGCAGGGGCGCAAACTGGCTATGGCCGGCGACGGCATCAACGATGCCCCGGCTCTGGCCCAGGCGGATGTGGGCATTGCCATGGGTACCGGCACGGATGTGGCCATTGCCACTGCGGGGGTTACGCTCCTGCATGGCGATTTATCCGGCATTGTGCGGGCGCGAGCTTTAAGCCGGGCCACCATGCGTAACATCCGACAGAATTTGTTTTGGGCGTTTGCGTATAACCTGTTGGGTATTCCGCTCGCGGCGGGGGTTTTCTACCCCGTCAGCGGCTTGCTGCTAAGGCCGATGATTGCCGCTGCGGCCATGAGCTTTAGCTCGGTTTTCGTCATTGCCAATGCCTTGCGGCTGAATCGGGTTCGCCTTTAGGCTTCCATCTTGTGATGTTCCCATACCAAAGCCGCCCCCTGTAAAACCAAATCCGGAATCAGGGAATCCACTATGCCCGAATCCGCCAGCAGTCGCTGGGCATCCCCTCCTGTGGCCACCACATGCGGCCAGTGACCAAGTTCACTGGCATAGCCCTCCACCAGTTCGCGCACCGCTCCACGGGCGGCGGCATACAGGCCCATGTTCAGCGCTTCGCTGGTATTGCGGCCGCACATGCCCTGGGGCGGATCCAGCGACGCCAGTGGCAATTGGGCGGTAAATTCGTGCAAGGCCCGGGCCCCAAGCTGCAATCCTGTCGCTATCGCCCCCCCCTGAAAAATTCCCTGCTGATCCACGTAATCCACGGTTAAAGCCGTGCCCGCACTGATCACCACACAGGCCTGCTCGGTATTGACATAAGCGCACAATGCCGCCAGCAGCCGGTCCACGCCCAAAGTGGATTCATCCGTCAGGTTGGTCTTCATGGGAATTTTCAAGTCTTCGCCGATGCGCTGTGCATCCAGATGCAACTCGGTTTTCACCATCGCCTGCACTTGCTTGGTCATCTCTGGAACCACACTGGCAATCACCACACCGGTGGGATAGGCCTCCGGACCATCGTTAATCTTTTTGGCCTGCCACAGGTCCGTGAGGGCGGCTTTCAATTCGGATTGCCAGTTGCGGTGCATCAGACGGTGGGCCGGGTCTTCGCTTTTGCCCAGCGAAAAGACTCCCACCCCAATCCGGCTGTTGCCGATGTCAATTGCCAGTACGCTCATAAAACCATCAGTTCCAAAAGGTAACGTTCTCAATAAGCCGGACCTCGTCCAGCCGTCATTGAAGTGATTTTTTGTAGTATCGTCCCTTGCGCTGGTCATCCGCCTTGATCGCGGCGATCTCCGTGGTGAGTTGGGCGTCGTCATCCGGTGCCGCAAGCGGCAGGCTGGCGGGAGCATTCATGGAGGCCGCAAATGACTCTGCCGGCGGCACACTCTGGACCAGTTGCCAGATCGATTCCAGAAGGGGCCGCAGACCTGTGCCGGTGGCCGCGGAAAGCGCCAAAATAGTGTGGCCGGGCAGTGTGGAACGCAATTGGGCCAGTTGTTCGGGTGCGCCGGTTAGATCCATTTTGTTGGCTACCAGAATTTCCGGTTTGTCGGCCAGTTTAGGACTATAGGCGGCCAGTTCCGCCCGAATGGTTTGGTAGGCTTGGGCGGGGGTGCCGCCATCCAGCGGTACCATGTCAATCAAATGTACCAGTACACGGGTGCGTTCGATGTGGCGTAAAAAATCCTGCCCCAGGCCCGCACCCAGATGGGCACCTTCTATCAGCCCTGGAATATCGGCCAGTACCAGCCGCCGCTCCGCATCCAGTTCGGCTATGCCTAACTGCGGAGAGAGTGTGGTAAATGGATAGTCCGCCACTTTGGGTCGGGCTGCGGAAAGCCGCGACAGCAGGGTGGACTTGCCCGCGTTGGGCAGGCCGATTAAACCCACGTCCGCTATCAGGCGAAGTTGCAATTTAAGCCGTCGCATCTGGCCAGGTTTTCCCGGTTCGGCAAAATCCGGAGCTTGGCGCACGGAGGTGGTAAAATGGGTGTTACCGCGGCCACCGCGGCCGCCCCTGGCTACCAGCACTCTACGTCCGGCGGGCACCAGATCCGTCAGCAGTACGCCCGTATCGCGGTCGTATACCAGGGTACCAGGCGGAACACGAATGACTAAATCCGCACCGGCCTTGCCATCCTTTTTTTTGCCCATGCCCGGCTCGCCGCTGGGGGCGTGCCAATGATGCCGCCCGACCATGTCCAATAGCGTATCCACGCCGGCCACAGCCTCCAGGATAACGCTGCCACCATTGCCGCCATCGCCGCCATCCGGCCCACCGTGTGGGATATATTTTTCCCGCCGCATGGACATGCAACCATTGCCGCCATCGCCACCGGAGATCTCAATTTCAGCTTCATCAATAAACATAAAATCCCGCGCCCCTGCAACCATAGACGTGAGTTAACCAGCCTTCACCGCGTACGCCACAGCTATCAATTCTTTATTATAGTGGATGTTGGCCCTACGGGCGCGGTGACCCGCCGACCAGACTTGGCGGCGCAATACTCTGGCCAATCCCGACCGACCGGCCCATACGCCTCGCCCTCCACCCAGCCGCCACCTTTCATGCCGCCTCTGGCGTACCCTGCCCAACTCTGTAGCAGCAGCCAAGGTTCGGCTCATGCGGTGCCATGCGGTAAATTGCCGGTCCATGGGTTATAATCCTCCGGTTGAACCGCGGTCCGGGCAGGCCTTGGTTCATAACGGGTGATCTATGACTGGCAATAAGGGTACCGTGGTCGTGGCCATGTCGGGCGGGGTGGATAGCTCCGTGGCTGCGGCGTTGCTGCGTAAACAGGGGTATAACTGCATAGGTGTGTTTATGAGGCTTGGCAGTGACCCGGCGGAAATGGCAGGAGATGCCTCCACGACTTGTGCCATCCCCACGCCATCGCCAAGCCGCTTTTCCGAGGCCGCCGCCGCAACGAGTACCGGGGAAACCAAGTCGCACCAGCAGGGGTGCTGTTCGGCTGCGGATGCCGCGGATGCCCGCTATGTCGCGGGGCTGTTGGATATCCCATTTTATGCCTTGAATTTTCAGCACGACTTTTCTGGAATCATTGATTATTTCGTACGCGAATACAACCGCGGACGCACGCCCAACCCGTGCGTTCGCTGCAATGAATATCTCAAGTTCGGCAAGCTGTTGCGTTATGCTTCGGCCATCGGCGCTAATTACGTGGCCACCGGTCACTATGCCCGCATTGGCTGCGATGAATCGGGTGCGGCGCAAATTCTTCGCGGCATCGACCAGAGCAAGGATCAGAGCTACGTTCTTTTCGGGGTGCCGCGGGAGGATATTTCCCGCATGCTGCTTCCGATCGGACATTATCCCAAAAGTCAGGTTCGCCAACTGGCGCGGGAACTCGGCTTGCCCGTACATAATAAGCGGGATTCACAGGAAATCTGCTTCGTGCCCGACAACAATTACATGCGGTTGGTCAACCGCCGCACGCCACAGGCCGTGGCTCCCGGCCCGGTGCTCGATTCACGCGGCCGACGGGTGGCCACCCACGCGGGCCATCAAAATTTTACACTCGGCCAGCGGCGTGGGGTGGGGGTGGCTTTGGGTTATCCTATCTATGTTACCGCCATTGATGCGGCCAACAATACTCTCACCATTGGTAACAAAGAAGATCTGCTCCGTACCAAACTCATCGCCCGCGAAGTCAACTGGTTAACTCAGCGTCCCCAGGGGCCGTTCGAGTGTACGGCCCGGGTACGTTACAATACTCCAGCGGCTCCGGCCACCGCCGAACTCACCGGACCAGACGAACTAACCGTGTGCCTTGCCGAGCCGGTGGCGGCCATCACACCCGGACAGGCCGTGGTCTGTTACTCCGGCGACAGGTTGCTCGGTGGTGCCTGGATTGATCAGGTGCCGGCGGGGGATATGGCGACGGAAAACCAGCCCGCAGCCAGCGGCCTCCTGTAAAGCGTCTTGAGACTTTCCGGCGGTCTCCGTTGGCGGGGTCCGTTGAACATAAGTGTTCGGCAGCTACAAGGAATCCTCTTGGAGGCGCTTTGCTTGATGATAGTCTTGACGCTGTGCACAAAGTCCGGGCCAATCGTCACGAAAGCCCCCCGGTGTTCTCCTGATCACCCGCGATGCCCCTTTGGCCAAGCCGTACGGTCCTGTGCCAGGTTGCCCATCCTTTGCGCCGGCCAAGGTTGATCGGGAAATCCGCTCCGGTGCCGGGCAACATTGCCGACCGGCAGGCCGTATCGGTGTGGCTCTACTGGCATTTTCCAGCATTTACTGGAATAATTGACGGTGGTATCTGGTTCGTGTCCACCGGCAATTAAGAAAGGAATCGGCGAATGCTTCATAAAAAGGCGTTATGGCTATGCACCATCCTCTTTGCAGTGACGTTGTCGCTCATGCTTCCGGCATGTTCCAAGAAAACCAGCCATTCTTCAGCGTCGTCGGGCCAAGCCTCGCCGGTGGGCACCGGCCCCAAGGACGCACGCCATCCCCTGAAAGTAGCATTGCTGTGTTCCGGTTCGTTCACGGATGGCGGTTGGAATGAAGAAGGCCGCGATGCCATGCTGCGCCTGAAGCACCGTTTGCATCTGAAGGTATCCATGTTGGAACATGTTTCGCCGGTCCGGGCCGGCAACATCATGCGGCAATACATCGCCCGCGGATATAACCTGGTCATTGGCCACGGTTACGAATTTCTTGATCCCGCTTCGCAGGTGGCCCCTACTTCCAAACGCACGCACTTTGCGATTGACGGAGCCGATAAAATCCAATCCAACGTCGCTACATTGAATTTTGATCTTTCCCAACCATCTTACCAGCTCGGCGTACTGGCGGCGATGCTCAGCAAAACCGGCCGACTCGGCTTTATTGGTGGGGAGGCCATTCCTTCCGTGGTGGCCTGTTACACGGGTTTTTTGGCCGGCGCTAGAAGTGTCAACCCGCATATTACAGTGGCCCACGCTTATACCAGTTGGGATCAGCCCGCGCTTTCCAAAAGCCAGGCGGAGGCGTTTATTCAACAACACATCGATGTGATCTATCAAAATGTGGATGCTGCCAGCCGTGGGGTTTTTGAAGCCGTCGCCGCCGCGGACCGGCATCTGCCGCCGGGCGGGCACCCGGTGTACGTATTCGGTTCCAATACCGATCAGAACGACAATTCCACCTGCGGTGCCTATACGCCCGCCAGCGCTGTCATTCGCCTGGATCGTGCGTATAAAAAGTTGATTCTGGAAATTATCCAAGGTCATTTTCGCCCCGGCGTGCATCGCGAAAATTCCGCCAACGGTGTGTGCATCACCGTGCTCAATCCGCGGCTCATCGACAAGGTCATTACTCCCGCGATGCAGCGGGCGGTCAAACGGGCCGGAGAGCGGCTCCAGTCCGGAAAGATCGTCATTTCCGCCGGATAAAACGAAAGTGAGTAACAGCATGCTGACCCTGGAATATATCAGCAAAGCCTTCGGCCCGGTTCAGGCCTTGAACAATATCTCGCTGGCCATTGCGCCCGGCTGTGTTCAAGGCATACTGGGAGAAAATGGGGCGGGTAAAACCACGCTGATGAATATACTCTTCGGTCTGATTCGTCCGGATCGCGGGCAAATTCGGCTCAACGGGCAGGTTGTAGCCATGCGGTCGCCACGGGTAGCCCAGAAGATGGGAATTGGTATGGTGCATCAGCATTTTAAGCTGGCTCCCGCCCTGAGTGTCACCGAGAATCTGGCGTTGGCCGTTGGCCGAAATTTTGGCCTGCTGCATCGGACATTCTTTCGCCAGCGCATCACTGCGTTGGCCCGCCGGTTGCATTGGGAGGTCGATCCGGAGACCGTCGTGGGAGATCTGAATGTCGGCCAGCAACAGCGTGTGGAAATCATCAAGGCCCTGCTGGGTGGCGGCAAAGTTCTTATTCTCGATGAACCAACGGCCGTCTTAACGCCACAGGAAGTAGACGAGTTGATTCCCGCCGTTCGCAGCCTGGCAGAAGCCGGCATTACCGTCATTTTCATCAGCCATAAACTTTCCGAAGTCACGCGCCTCTGTGACCGGATTGCGGTTTTACGGCGTGGTGAAATGGTCTTTGCCGGTCCAACCGGTGAACTCTCCGCCGAAGAAATTGCCCAGCGGATGTTGGGAACGCAAAGCGCGGCATCGACTCTGGGGGTCTCGTCAACATCGCCTGGGCCGGTCCGACTGCAGTTAAGTCGGGTGTGCTGCACCGTCCCCGCCGCGCATGGAGCCAAGCCTTTGCTGGACAACATTGATTTGTCTGTACGTGCGGGAGAAATTGTTGGAATTGCCGGCGTTGAAGGCAATGGGCAAACGGCGCTCATTGACGCCATCCTGGGTTCACTGCCGATTCGCAGTGGCGTCATCATGCTCAATGGTCGGGATTTGCGCCATGAGGCCCATTTTCGTCGCGCCCGGCAGTTTGCGTGCATTCCTGAAGATCGCCAAGGCCAGGGTTTGGTGCTCTCGCTCTCACTCACCGCCAACTTGATGCTGCGCAGCTACCGCAATCCGGAATTTTCGCGATTCGGTCTGCGCCGCGTGAAAGCCTGGCGGGCGCAGGCCGTAGGGCTGATACGGTCCTTTGATATCCGCTGTGCGGGTGTGGATGTACCGATCCAAGCTCTGTCCGGGGGTAATCAACAAAAGGCGCTGATTGCCCGTGAATTGCACGGCCATCCACCGGTCATCCTGGCTATCAATCCAACCCGTGGATTGGATATCGGAGCCACGGCGTTTGTCCTCCAACAACTCGCCGCCACACGCCGGCGGGGGGCCGCAATCCTGTTGATTCACAGCGATCTGGACGAATTGCTTTCATTAAGTGACCGTGTCATGGTGATGTATGCAGGCCAATTGTTACCCACCCATTGGCCGGCGGTGGATCGTGCCGTCATTGGCCGGATGATGATGGGTGTCAAACCGCAAGCCGCCTGATCAGGATCAGTATCTGGAGTTAGCCCGTTGGACTCATCTGTACCTCCCCCAGTTTGGAATAGTCCGCTGTCTAAGGTCCAGCGCTATGACGCACAACGCGGTGTGAAGGTATTTTTGCTGTGGTTGAGTCTGGCGCTGGGTGCGGTGGCACTGAGCTTACTACTGGTCTTGGTTATTTTAGCGTTTGCCGGCTATCCGGCGCTGGGCATTTTACATCGCTGGATCATCGGGGCTGCGGGGAACCGCTTCAACTTTGCCGCCAGTGTCGCGGACGCCTGTCCATTGCTGTTGACGGGTTTGGCGGCGGGGGTGGCGTTTCGTTCCGGCGTGCTCAATATCGGTGCGCAAGGGCAATTTTTACTGGGAGCGTTGACCAGTGTAGCGCTGACAACGCGTTTCCTGGTGCCTGGACCCTCCTGGTTGGTGATGGTGGTAGCCATAGCGGCGGCCTCGGTTGCCGGTGGGCTCTGGGCGGTGCTGGCAAGTGTGCTGGAGCGCTACCGCGGTGTGCCGATTGTGCTTTCCACTATTCTGCTTAACTTCGTGGCCCTGTACCTGGTTCGGGCCGCTCTCCACGGGCCACTGCAGGCCGCCGACACATCCGCTCCGCAAAGTCCCCAGCTCAAGGTCATCTATTGGCTGCCTATTTTGATCCGCAATACCGATTTTCATCTGGGTATACCGCTGGCCTTCGCCGTGGCGTTGGCGATGGCATTGGTGCTGGGCCGCACCAATTTCGGCTTCGAGTTGCTCATCACAGGCTTGAATCCGCGAGTGGCCAATCTGGTGGGTGTGCCGGTGGCGCGGCGACAGTTTGCTATTATGTTTTTAAGTGGATGCTGTGCCGGCCTGGGCGGGGCCGTACAAGTGCTGGGCGTGACTCATTTTATGCTCGGCAATTTCGGCAACTATGGCTACACCGGCATTGCCGTGGCCTTGTTGGGCCGACTCAATCCCATCGGCATCGCCGTGGCCGCGGTGTTTTTTGGAATGTTGGATACCGGCTCACGCTTTGTTGAAGAAAGCTCTCTGGCCCTGCCACATCAGATGGCCAATGTGGTCAAAGGGGTGATTATCCTGGCCATGCTGGTGGCCACCGCGTGGATGATGC
>JABEVA010000021.1 GCA_013044065.1 Phycisphaerae bacterium | reverse complement strand
GCCTTGGCGCTCAAAAAACGAGGGTGAAAAGGGCGAAAATGGTACTTAATCAATAGGCCCTTCATCGGGACGCCACGGCTCCGAAAATCTTCGGGACCGGGCTGGATGACGGCACAAGCCTGATGCTTCGGGAGATGCGAAGTGGCGGATATTTTCATCAGCTCAGCCGCACGCCTGTTTACGCCACCTTGTCATGGGCATCGTTGATGCGGTCGATCATATCAATGGCTCCGGCCACGCCTTCCAGATGCGGATTGATCGCCAAGGCTTGCTCATAATAGTGGCGGGCACACGAAAAATCGCCAAGATTACAATAGCAATGCCCCAAATTGGCCATGGCTACAAAATGCAGCGGTTCGAGCTTAAGGGTGGCCTGGTAGTCGGCGATCGCTTCTTCAAACCGGTCCGCCAGGCAGTAGGCGATCGCCCGCTGGTTGTACGCCTCGGCAAATTCCGGATCCGTTTCTATAGCCATGGAGAAGCGCTCGATGGCCGCTTCCGTGTTGCCATGGTTAAGATGGCTGTTGCCCTGTTTGATCAGTTGGGAGCTCTGCTTTTTACCCATGCCACACCAGATGCAGCGCAGAGAATTGTCCGCGAGTTGGATCACTTTGGGGTCTTGATCGTGGAGGGTGCGTGTCAGCGGTCCCACGGCTGTTCCATCGCCGACCAAGCCCAACGACATAATGGCGAGTCTTTTAGCCTGCGCATCGCCTTCGATGAGAAGCTGAATCAGCCACCCCACCGGCCATGCCTCGTGAAGAATCTCGTAGGCCCACCTAAGGTCGCCATTTTCGAAGGCTGGTTGCAACTCTTTGACAAAGCGAGTAGTATTAAGTTGTAATCCGTCGCTCTCAGCCATGTGATACTCCGTTTCCTTCGCCAGACGTCCGGAAGGTCTTAAATTGCGAAATCGTCGCATCTTCAAGCACTCCGTGCTGGTGGTTACCCGTTCACTTCCGCTTACGCCGACTGGACACCTGCACCTTTTTAGCCGTGTCATCTTAATCATAGGCACACACTTCGCCCCGGACAAGGGCGATAATAAAAATAATATCGGACGCTTCTTATTCCCAACGCATTTGGGCCATCAGACGGCCTGGCCTTCGCAAAAGCGGCTAACCAAACAGTGCCAACGGCCCTTTCCCATGGCCGCTGGCAGCCTTGCCGGACCATTCTTCCATCTGGGACCATTCTTCCATCTGAAAGGTATAGTCAGAAATTCGCCGATGGAAAGTAAACCTCCTAAAAAAATCACAATTGCATCTATGCAAACTATTGCCCCATCCATTATTGCACTTGCGAAATATCTTCCGATCTCGCCGGTTGTACTTGAAGCAGGCCCGCGGAAAGCATCCGCCGCTTCCCCGCCATCCCTGACCGCACCCCCAGCCGCTTGGAGCTCAACACGCATCCGCGTACCTGTTCAACCGCTCACCCGTTGAGGGATGCCGACATCTTCCTGAGCATCGGGGCACAACCGGCCCGTCAGGAAGACACGCATGCCGAAATCTCGATGTCCCGTAGTCCCAACGCCGTTCGAGAGAGCCGCCAATTGAAACTCAACTTTTTATTTGCTCCGTTCTCGCGCAGCGCCTGCCGTCATCCCCCGCTGATCACCGATCGCGGACCGCTTCGTGGCCCTCCGCTGCGGCGGCGCTTTTGACCAAGTGCCGGATCGGTGAGTATAATCCAATGAGTTTGTGAGTTGTTTCACAAACCGCCTTGGGCCAGGCGGGTGCAAGCCCGGTGAAAAAGAGTTTTTATGGCAAATTTAGCCTTGGCTGCGGTAGCCTCCAATTCCAATACCTTTGAGTATTGGATACTCATTGGGCTGTTTTTTATCATCGCCTTGATCTTTGCGTTAAGCAACGTCGTGCTTTCGGCAATTCTCGGGCCTTCGCGTAAGGGCCGGGTGAAGGATTCCACGTATGAATCCGGGGTGGACCCGCTGGGCAGTACCAAAGACCGGTTTAATGTGCGGTTTTATCTGGTGGCGATGGTGTTTCTGGTGCTGGATGTGGAAATTTTGTTTTTGATCCCGTGGGTGATGATCTTTTCCAAACGGCAGAACCCGAGCCTGCATTTAAGCCATGTGCCCCTGTTTGCCAGCATCATTATTTTTACCGTTATCCTGATTCTGGCTTACGTGTATGCGTGGGCCAAGGACGTGTTCAACTGGAGTTAACGGCTGCCGGAAGGCAGCCCGCCAGGTTCCGGCAAACGGTGGCTTGTGCCGGCCCTGCTTAGGAAGCTGTTTTATGTCCATAGAACCTACATCGTTACCCGACAATGTCCTCACCATGAACCTGAAAAAGGTGGTCAACTGGTGCCGGCGCTCCAGCGTGTGGCCAATGCCGTTTGCCACGGCGTGCTGCGGCATTGAACTCATGGCCACTGCCAGCAGCCGCTATGACTTGGCCCGGTTCGGCGCGGAAGTGATGCGGTTTTCTCCCCGTCAGGCGGATCTGATGATTGTGGCGGGGCGAGTGAGCATTAAAATGATGCCGGTGCTGCATCGCATTTATATGCAGATGGCCGAACCCAAATGGGTCATCAGCATGGGGGCTTGCGCCAGTACCGGCGGCGTTTTTGATAATTACGCCACCGTGCAGGGAATAGATCAATTCCTGCCCGTTGATGTGTACGTGCCCGGCTGCCCGCCGCGGCCGGAAACTCTCATTGAAGGCATCATGCTTATTCAAAACATCATTGATCAGGACGGTATGCCCGCAGCCAAACGCCAACCGATGAAACTTGCGGTACAACCCAATTACCGGCCTAGCCCGCAGCCGCAGGTGGTTTTAGGC
>JABEVA010000001.1 GCA_013044065.1 Phycisphaerae bacterium | reverse complement strand
CGCCTGCTTCCATCCGGCCTTTATGAGCCAGCGATTCATCGGGTACGATGTTACGAATCCAAAGATCATGCCAATTTGCATCATGAACCAGTAATCCGGGCCGGTTACACGCAGGTGCGGGGATGGAAAAAAGACGAACGAGGTAAGAGCCATCCATGCGAAAAGTCCGATTTCAAAAGCGAGAATAGAAAGCGTATCGGACTTGATGGCAGCCAGGAGTGCCTGCAAGGTTGACAGATGCCGCAGGGGCATGATTGTGAAGTATTGAAAGATTATTCCCAAGAGCCACGCGAGTAATAAATCCGCGGCGTATTGGGCAAAAAGTGGCTTGCCGAAAAGTGTCCATCCAAGTGCAAATAAGACAAATCCGGCAATGATGTCTCCGATCGTGCAGCCGGCCCCGCAATGGGAATCGGAAATCCCGATATCGGCCGAGGTTGGCTCCTTGCGGCTTTGCCGCATAAGATCGCGTTGGTGGCCGGTGATGCTTTCCGCAGACATCTTTTGATTTCCGGTGCCAAAGCGAAAGTAGGCCCATAAGGCAAAAACGCTGAAATAAAGCGCTGTAACCGGCCACACGATGTTCATGATCCACATTTTTTGCGGATGGCGAAACTCGTCATAGGCAATAACAGCGGCGCAAAAGAAGGCTAACGCCAATGAAATCCATGCAACAATTCCAAATGTGTTCATAATGCCCGCGGTCGCTTTCCCGCACGCCAGTGCGTTTCAATTTCTTCCAGGGTTTTGCCCTTTGTCTCGGGTACCAGAAAATACGCAAAGCACCACGCCCCGACGCTGACGGCTCCAAACATCCAGAACGTGCCGGCCTTACCGATCACATGCGTAAGAGTCAGAAACGACACCGCAACAATCAGGTTGCCGCCCCAGTTGACCATGGTTCCGATGCTCATCGCCCGGCCTCGGATGGCCAGAGGGTAAATCTCAGAGAGTATCAGCCAGAACACCGGCCCAAGACCTACCGCGAATGATCCCACGTAGGCCATAAGGCTTCCCACCGCCACCCATCCCAATATGCCCGACATTTGTGGCAGTGCAAACGCCAATCCCAACACGGCCAGGCTCAGCGCCATGCCCGCCAGGCTGACCAGCAAAAGGGGGCGCCGCCCCACGCGATCCATTAACCCCATGGCCACGAGTGTAAATATGACATTGATCGCGCCAACGCCCACACTGGCCAGGATTGCCACCGATGAAGAAGAGAATCCCGCAAACTTAAAAATCGTCGGGGCATAATAGATCACGGTGTTGATGCCGGTGACCTGTTGCGCTATCGCCAGCCCGATGCCTACGATCATAGCCATGCGCAGAACCGGGCTTAATAGCTCCGACCAATGGCCTTTTTGCTGGGCTGCATTTTTCTGAATACGGCTTAGCTCGGATTCCACATCTTCGGGTTTTCTAATCTTCCCAAGCACGGATCGGGCTTTGTCCAACTGTCCATGAGCAGCGAGCCAGCGCGGGCTATCCGGAATAAAAATCAGCCCGATGCCGAATATCGCCGCGGGAACCAGGGCCATGGCAAACATCCAGCGCCAAGCCTCAGCGCCGGCAAATGCATAGTCAATTAAATAGGAAATCACAATACCGCTGGTAAGGGCGACTTGATTAATCGAAACAAGTTTCCCCCGGATATCAACCGGGGCAATCTCGGAAATATAGAGCGGCGCGACAAACGAGGCGATGCCGATGGCCACGCCTGCAATGATCCGGGCGGCAATCAGCCAAGTTGTGCCTGGTGCCAAAGCCGCACCGATGGCCCCCACGGCAAAGATAATCGCCGTAACAATCAATAATTTCCGACGCCCAAAGCGGTCGGTCAGCGTACCACCGATCGCCGCACCGGCCAGCGATCCCAGCAACACCGCACTGACGACAATTTCCTCCAGGATCGGAGAAAGCGAGAAATCTTTCTTGATAAACAGAATGGCCCCGGAAATGACCCCAATGTCATAACCGAAAAGCATACCGCCCATCGCGGATACGGCCGTGGCCAGATAAACAAGTTGCTTCCCGTGATTTTGCGATTTGTCGGTCACGATTCAGACTTCTTTTCTTTTTGTCCAATTTTTTGATTTTGCCGCAACGCACCAATATGCACATTGAAATCCGTGCCTTCCCAATGATCGGCCTGTGGCCAGTAGAACGTAAATGCGACCAGCTTTCCTTCCGGAAGGTCCTGCGTTGGTAGATCGGCAAGGTGCATCCCCAAGCCCACATCGTGTGTTTTAATATCCACCGTTGTCGTCCAATTGTCGTTACTCCAGTGGATGATCGCGGGGCTGGTGGTCTCGATGCGTAAGATTTTTCCGCCGGGCATGGAATGCAGCTTATGGTTAAACCGCCAGATCATCCGAGTGGATACGGTTTTATCCTTGATGTAGCGCTGCACCGTTTGCGGCGGCATATCAAATATGTGTCCGTCGTGCAGTGAACGGCGCAGCTTGAGGTACTCGGCGTGGGCCCAGACCAGCGGCATGGCCGAGCCGGAAGGTCGGCCAAAATGTAATTCGCGCTCGGGCATATCCGGCGAATCCCAAACTTGTTCCGGAATTAAGCCGCTTTCATTGGCGAAAGACTCCAGTGCGGCCAGCAGGCGTTGCGCATTTGCGTCCCGGCCAGCGGCCAATTCAAAATGCGCACGCTCCCCGGTAAGCAATGGCCAGCCTCGGCCAATACCTGTCCCATCAAAGGGTGCACCATCGGCATGTTCACCATATCCATCATCGTTATAGCGATGCCAGGTATCGCCCGTGGGGGTTTTGATCTTTAATAAGGCATCAATGATTTTGGTCGTGTTGCCAATGCGCGGATCATCAGCGGCGCGCAAGCCAAAACGCACCAGGGCTAAAGCATCCGGACTTATCAATTCAGCGGCGGCGCGGCTGTCTTGCGCATCGGCAACATTTTTTACATGCACCATTTTTTCAAAACGCGATGCCCGCAGACCCGTCTCACGCGGAGCAATGCGGACATAATATCCATCAACCTTATATTCTTGGCACCATGGCGTATCCGAGGCGTACATCCAGCGTTCAATACAGTCGTTCCAAGTATCCGCGGTTTCTCGCAGATAACCGGCAATGGCGGCTTCCTGATTGCACTCCGCCATTTCCGCCGCCGCTAGAAGTGCGGCAATTTCCGCGGCAACGGTAAACGGGGTATAGCCGGGATCTTCTTCCCACCGATCCTGCTGACTGACGGGTCCATTACGCACCAGATAGCGTGCGGCTTGCCGCACCATGGGCCAAAAGTGAGTCACGTCGGCATCCGTCAGAGCCTTTTCACGACGGGCCAGATCCACCAGAAGAATGGGCAAAGCCGTCTCATCCATTTGGATTCCCTTCCAATACGGTGTACCGTCCGCCCACATATTCTGCGGCCAATGTCCATCGGGCTGCTGTGTGGTGCGCAAATAATTCAGCACGCGGCGTGCATCCTCGTGGGCACCAGCCGCCAGCAGGCCTCCGGCGGTTTCCACCATATCGCGTGCCCAGACCAGGTGGTACCCGCATATATCCTTATCGCCTTTGCTGAACCCCCATGGGATCGACAGGCTGGCAATGAAGCCGCCAGGCGGTGTCTTGGTTTCATGCGTGCGCAGAACCGCTAGGCTTTTATGAAAAAGATCACCGGGACCTACACCGCTTTTATGCAGCGCTCCATGCGTTTTCATCCATTCCCGCCATCCGGTGATGTAATCGTGTTTGGCTTTTTCAAAGCCGTCCTCCAGGCTGCCCAGAGCACTGCGCGCCGCATCTTCCGGGCTATCTCCAAAACCCAACGCCAAAACCACGTCGCCATGCGATTTCAGCATCCCGATCTCGGCGACAAGGCTCACATTGCCATGTTCCGCCTGCGTATATTCCCAGGTCATCTTATTGTGCGCCTTGAGGTCCTGCCAGCCATCGGATGTACCCACGTAACCCACCGAGCGTTTTAACCACGGTGCGGAACATGCCAGTGCCAATGCGATTCCGTTCCGCCGGGCAAAAAGCATGGGAGTGCCTTCAAATTCCCCCACCCACGCAGTAGTGTCATTGCCATGGTTTTGCAGATGCGGGGCCACGAGCACATGCAGATGGTAGTCGGCAAGATTATCCTGCTGCGGCATAAACCGTACATGTTGCAAGAGCGTGTTGCGATGTGGATCTGAAAGAATCTCCTTTTCAATGCGGTAGCGGCCCGCCCGGCAGGTGTTGGTTATCCGAAATCCCGGGACGCCTTCAGCCAGCCAGTGAACCGTGGAATGGGTATCGCGTTTTTCCTCAGAGAAGAAATCGGTGCCATCGGTCACGATGAAACCCATATCCCGAATGCACGCCTGATCAATGCGCGGATAATATACTTCATTAACAATGCCGTGGCTGAGGGTGAACCAGACGTGGCTTTTATTTCCCAAGGCGGTGCCCACCCCGGTTTTGGCACTGGAAGTCCAGCGGGCTGCTATGCCCGGCGCACCGGGGGCGGATGTCTCGACGGGAGAATTATGTTCCAGCGTCATGGTTGTAACAGATTCTGAATGATTCAGTTTCATGTATTACCTTTCGTTACGGAGCTTTTGTGAAGTCACAACAACAATTTCAAAGTGGTCGATTCTTCCTTCAATGTTCGCTTCAACTGCACCGCACTTTGGCGATCCTGAAGCAGCAGGGCAAACGCCCGGGCGGTGCCGTACGCTGCGGTTTCATAATGTTCAATTCTCTCGGCACCGGCCATGAGTCCGGCGTCCCGCACGGATTGGCAATAATTGGCCTGGGTCATACCGTTGCATTCAAAAACAATTCCCTGCATGGCGCTGCAGTGTTTGCCCCAAGGTGTATCTTTGAGTCGGTGGAATAGTTCTTCCAGTCGGGCCAGATTCTCTTTGGTGTCTTCAATATGGTTGAGAAAATCCTGCTTAAGCGCCGGAAGGGTGGCCGCGCGCGTCATTCTGGGCAGTAGGCGCAGCAACTGCGTTTCGGCACTATACAGGCTGCGGATCTGATCCAGAAATAATCCTTGAAAGGTTCTTGTTCTGACCATGGCGGATTCTCCAGCAATAGTAAATAGGAATTCCTAAGTATTTCAGTTGTGCCCCAGGAAAGGGCTAAAAAAATGTGGAGGTCCATAACACATGAACCTCCACATCGGAACGAGGGGATGGAAAGAACGAAAGAAAGTCACAGCACTGAAAGCCAACTCACAGTGCGTGACGGCAATTACGCATTGGCAAGCTGCTCTTGCTCTTCGCACGCCCGTTCGTTTACGGCCGAGCGGGCCAGCAGTGTGAGTTTCTTATCGCAATCGCTTTCTTCTTTTAACGTCAACTGAAGCTTCGCTGCAATAGATTTATCATTTAACTGCAATGCAAATGCCCGAGCTGTACCATAAGCGGCCATCTCATAATGCTCGACTCTTTGCGCTGCGGCGATGAGTCCGGCATCCCGAACCGGCAGGGTGTACTTTTCATGGGCTATCTCGTCGCCTTCTGAAATCATGCCTTTCATGGCCGCGCAGGTTTTCCCTGTGGGCTTTTCATCAAACGTCTGAAATAATTCTTCCAGGCGTTCCAGATGCCCTTTGGTTTCTTCCAGATGACCGAGAAATGCGTCTTTGAGGGCTGGCAATGTTGCCGCGTCGGCCATTTTCGGCAAGGCTTTGATCAACTGTGTCTCAGCGCTGTACAAATCCCGAAGCTGGTCGATGAACAGGTTGCGAAAATCTTTGGTTTTGCCCAT
>JABEVA010000193.1 GCA_013044065.1 Phycisphaerae bacterium | reverse complement strand
GCCTAGGCCCGTGCATGCCCCAATCCAGCTACTGGCGATATGGGCCTGCCGCACGAGCACAGACAGGTGCGGCCACCACTTAACAGTGGCGCGGTTGGGAGTGGGGATATATTCCATCAGGCTTAGCCAAGACAAGATGCCGGTCGCAATAGCCGCAGCGCCGCCGCACCCGGGCCATGCCTCGGGCCCACCAGAGCGTCGGCGAATCGTCGGCTCCCGCAAAAGAACCGACAGGCCGACGGCCAGCACTACAGCACCGCCACCCGCCATATCCACGCCTCTTGAGATTTGGACCAAAGGCACCGGTCCGAGCAGGTATAGCCAGCGCGTCGTAAACGTAAAGTTATCTACGTATACACGCCCCATCCAACTTAGCCAGAAGAAAATAACCGTTGCCATGAGCAAACCGTATCCACGCTCGCCGCGCCCCGGCCATTTCTCCTGTGAAAAATAACCCCGGCAACTCTTGGCCAATGACACGAGAAGGAAAAAGGCGAGAGCCGCACCCATAATCGGCACGAGCAACAGCCACAATGCCCACGGCCACCGCATGCGAAACGGCTTTGGAACCGCGTTGGCCGCCTGCCACAGCAACCATACCACGGCGATTTCCGCGGCGACAAACAGAACCACGAGAAAGGCCACAAACTCATTGGATTTCGGCATCTCATGAACCTCCTTGAATCCAACGAGAGCAAGCGCACGTCCCACCCGGGATATCATACTCTGCCCGTCCGCCACCATCCACTGCCGCCACCTGCCTTGCTTCGCTTATTCAGCCGACCGGACTGGGCGATGATTTTGGCGTACCAAGCACCCAGCCAATTGCCTTGGGCCAGCACGTTGGCTTTCGCTGCCGGTGTGGGCAATGCCCCGTGTACCAGATTAAGCCGGTCCAGCACCGCATCAATCAAGCGATTGAGTGCCCGCACGCGAAAAAAACAGTCACAGCAAACGTCGGGCCGGACACTACAGGGGGTTTGGACATCGGGGCCTCAACAGCGCATCACGGCCGGTTACCACCCTTGTCTGCCCACTGCTGGCGGGTGACAATCGGTACATAGCCAATAGCCAGACCTTTGGGCGGCGCGACAATTTGCGCCTGGTCTAGGTAGGCCAGTGAACCTTGTGTTGGCGGTGGCAAGTACGGACGATTTTTGGTCCAAAGACGCTGAATCATTTCGGCCCGCTTCTGCATTTTATCGCGCTCGGCCTGACTAAGGTCGGCGTGAAGCAACGCAGGCTGATCTTCAAAACGATACCAGTAATATGTTACCACTGTGCCATCGCTCAAATGAGCCCAGAACGGTCCAGCCGCCGGTCCGGGCTTCTTAAATGCGCTGTTGGGACCCTCCGGCGTGGTATAGGGCTTTGGTGTCCGCCGGTGCCGTGGATAAAAGTTGATGCGCCTAAGTCCGGTGGCATTGGGTATATCCGTTGCGCGCGTCACCTGCCATATAGTCCGTTTGCCAATATGCGTCAGCCGATAAAATCGTGGTAACAAGGCGCGACTTCCATCAGGCCCGGTGCGCACTAATTGCCGGTTCCAAGTGAAGCCGTAGGACTCCGGATCGGGGAAAAAAGTTTTGGCAAAACGCATCCATGGCAGCATGGCACGCTGCGACTTTGGGGTGCTGCGTGCATAGAGCTTCCAAGCAGAATACAAATGGGGGTTGAACCGCTGCACAAAGCCGAAGCCTGGCACCACGCGAAGCCTGCCGCGCACCGCAGGCCCGCCATTAAACCAAGTCTTTACGCGGTCCCACAGCGCTTGGCGACTGTAACAGATTAACCGATTGAGCATGATGGCGTGGCCATCGCTATCCGCCGGGAAAGAGACCTGCCCAAGACGCCCGTATGTATCCGAAGGTATCCGGCCGATGGCCGCTGGGAGATACTGCGTTTCCATCTGGAAGGGCTTGTTCGCGATAGACCAGCGAGAATCGAACAGTTTGCCAACCAACCGAGCGTGCTTTACCGCGGAGCGATTCCAAAAGTACGGCGTAAAAAAGCAGACCGGACCTTTGAAATTGCGGGTATTAAGAAATAATGTCCAGCAGTGATTGCCCATGGGAATATGTTTGCCGTCCGTGGTCGCCTGTGGGTCGGTAAGCGGTAATGGAAGATAGCCGTACCCAAATAGTTGACCGTTCGTGCCCGGCTTCAAGGTCAGACCATCAGGCGGAAACAACAACCAGGGACTAAGCTGGGCTACGCCGTAGCCCGCCTGCGGGGTGTGCTTCCAATCGCCACTGTAAGGAGCATCTATTATGCGATGCCAGTTAGGAGCCACCCCGCCGAGGTGAAATTTCGGTGCCGCTGTGGGAAATCGTGTACTGCGCCACCAGCCAAGGCCACCTTCAATGTCCGAATATAAATGCTGTGGGCGTTTACCTGCGTACTGCGCTGCCATCCATGTTCCGCAAAGCCCCGATTGAAATTGTTGGCCCGGATACCGCAGCAGCAACGGCCAAGCGGCGGTATACATCGAAAATCCGGCATCATAATTTCTCGGCACTCTTGGCTTTGTTGGCACAATAAGGTAGCCATCGGCCTGCACACCACGAAGTGCTGTTGCCCGTAGCGTTAATGTCAACAACATCAGCGCTAAGCTCGCAACTACGACAGTTAAACGTTTCATCAATATTTTTATCTACATATAACCGTTTACGACTTTTCAGTCTACCCGATTCATAAAATGAGTCTGACCATAAAAAAAGGTCTAACCCCTCCTTGAAAAAGATGCCCCTGAATTTCCACGAAAACATTTGGCGTAGGATTTAAAGTATCCCACGCACACTGTCCAACAATAAAGCCATATTAAAGAATTGGTCGATGTGACATGGACGCACGTACCGCGCAAGCCTATCAACAACTAGGGACAACAACCAGAGACAGCCGCCCGTTTACCGGCGCTCAAGCGGGGTTGTGGTACGATTTCTTTCATGCCTCGAACCGCTCGCATTGTCACCGCCGAAATACTCCCATCACGTTACCCAGCGCGGCAATAACCGTCAACAGGTCTTTTGCGTCGATGATGGCTGTCTGACCTCCGGCAACCCGACAATCCCATGGCCACCATCAGCCTGCGCCGGGCCACGCATACCCGCAGGCCGCTGACAGGCGACAATACCATGGGCAAATTCGCGCAAAGGGACCGACTCGCCGCAGGGCAACGCGGACCCTTGGACCAATTGCCTGGTTATCTGGAATCACACCAGGATGACTATGGTATCGGGAACGTCTGCAACGCGGCCTGGTCATCGGCAGTCCCGATGCGGGGCCTGTCGATTTAATCGAATTTCCCGCCTCCAATCGGCCTTGGCGCTCAAAAAACGAGGGTGGAAGTGCTGAAAATGACACTAAATCAACAGGCCCTGCGTCAGGATCGAAGGTGCCTGTAAGAACATGGTGGGGGCACGATTGAAGTCAACACCTGCCGCTGGCGCGTCGAGCGGGCAGAACGTATGACCACCTTGCGTTGTTTGAATTACGCCAGCCGGTTGGACACTTCATTGGGCGAAACGCGCCGCCTCATCTCCAACAATCTGAGTTTGCCTGGGGCGACGGGCAGGGCGAAATCATATAGACCACTGTTGATAAGATGGCCGATCCCGCCGCCGCCAGCTCCGCCTGGGCGCGTGCAGGTGGGCTATTCGGGCGGCAGTGAATCACGCGGGGCGCGGGTTTTCTTATCTCTCCGGCTTTTTTCGCGCGGCAGGTGGTGGCCGCATCGGAATTTTCGCGGTGCGT
>JABEVA010000192.1 GCA_013044065.1 Phycisphaerae bacterium | reverse complement strand
GCTTCAAAACCAGCCACTGTTTTCATGTCTTATAACCTCTGATAACCGGGTTCGTCAAGGCATCCAATCGTCTCCTATTCGTAGTCTGCTTGGTACGGAAGGGAACTGCACGGCAGTTTTTGTATAATCGGGGCTTGACGCTGGGCGCGGGCATCTTCGGCCCCGCAAAGTGGCCTGTGGCGGCACCACCAGCCAGCCAGCCAGGAGAGGGAAGAGAGTTGCAAGCCGCCCCGCCGGCGGTGGAGGCGCGTCTATCCCCCCGTCTCCTTATTTTCCAACAATGCGTAATCATGGGTTAGCCTCCGTCGTCAGAGCCTGGTTGACCGCACCCTGCGGCGGCTGTTGAGGTGTTGGTTGCGCGTTGGTCGCGTCGCCCGATCGGGGCCTTTCAGCTTGGCGAGCCATGCCTGCCGGCAGGCGGGCCAGCTCGGCAGTCCCTTGTAACCGGTAGCTTCTGCCGGTGATGCTGATGAGGTGGGCATGTTGCAGGAAGCGATCGAGGATCGCGGTGGCGGCGGGGGCATCGCCGATGAGCTTGGCCCAATCTTCCAGAGGGCGATTGCTGGTCATCATGGTGGAACGATTCTCATGCCGTCGCAGGATGATCTCCAACAAAAACTCCCCGCTTCTTCGCGGCAGTTGCTTCATGCCCATATCGTCAATAATCAGCAGATCCGGCTTGAGGTAACGGCCCAGAATCTTGTCCTGTTGAACCGGCGGTTGTTCCTCCAAAAAGTCCCTGGCCAAGTCAAAGATCGAACGATACAGCACCACAAAGCCGGTCTTGATGGCCTGCTGCCCGATGGCCTGGGCCAGAGAGCTTTTACCCACCCCCGGAGGACCCAGGAACAACACATCGGATTTCTGGCGGATGAATTGGCCGGTGGCCAGATCGTAAATCACTCGCCGCGGAATGGTGGTGTTGAACGCGAAGTCGAATTCGTCCAGACTCTTGCTTTCCCGGAACATCGCCGCCCGGGTACGTCGCTGCACCTGTCGGCTGGTGCGGATGGCGATTTCATCGCGCAGCACCAGTTCCAGGAATTCACCATGATCCAGACGGTTGCCCGCCGCTTCCGCCAGACGCACCTCCAAGCTGGATAACAACCCGGAAAGGTGCAGTTCGCGGAGGGTATGGGCCAGTGATGGTCGTATCATAAAGACTCCTTTTCAATAGATGGTTTCTGTTGTAATTCCTGTTGGGCCAGTTTCCCCTGCAACAATTGCTGGTAGTATTTCACGGGACGGATGATGGGGTGTTCCTGGATAAACTCGAAGCTGATTTGGCGTGGAATGGCCTGGCCCTCCCGCCGCAGGGCGATTAACCGCCGCAGGTTGCGTAAACGGTACGCGCCATGCTCCAGCGCCACCTGGCAGGCCGCATCAACCTCCACGAGGGCATAGCGATGAGAAAGGCTCATCAACCCCATCAACACTCGCACGCCTGCCATACCCCGATCCCGCAACATCTGCTGGGCCCACGCCCGGGCCTGCGGGCCGATCAGGCGGGTCTGTGCCAATAGCCATTCCTGGCCGCGTTCCACCGCGCTGATTTTCTCCAGGGCGAGATGCCCGACTTGGGTGGAGAATTTTCCCGGCGGCAATTGGGCATGAACCGCAATGAGTTTCATCCGAATATCAAAGATGCGCACCATCCGACCATCCCAGCGTGCCCAGACGCTTTGCCCCAGGAATTCCGGCCCCACCGAGTAATAGGCTTCCTTCACCTGGACGTGGCCGTCTCGATGGACTTGCCGCAAGGCTTCCTGGAACAGATCAAACCGGCTCTCCGGCAGGGGTTGCAAAGCGGGTTTTTCCACAGTGGTGAATACCTCCGCCACCTGCCGCCGCGTGGTGCCGTGAATGCGGGTGTCGGCCACCGTTTGTTCCCATTGCCGCAGGTGTTCGTTTTGCTGGGCCAGGGTGGCGAAGGTGCGCGCTTTCAGGGCGTTGTTTTTGACATATTTGATACCGTTTTCAATCTTACCCTTGTGCCGGGGGGTGTAGGGTTTGGTGGGCAAAATAGCCAGATGGTAATGTTCCGCAAAGGACCGCACCTTGGGGCACAGTTCCGGATCAAACCAGTCCGCTTGGCTTACCGCCGCCCGCAGATTATCAATCACCAGCGTTTGCGGTACGCCCCGGAAGGCGTAAAAGGCGTTCTCCATGCACCGCAGGAAATCGTCGGTGCTCTGCCGCAATACCGCTTCGCTGTAACCTTTGCGGCTATGCGAGAGTATCAGGCGGAACACCCAGGTGCCACGCCGCCGGCCTTGGGAATCCACCAGCCACGCCCCTCGGCCAAAATCTACCTGAGCTTCCACGCCGGGAGCATATTCCAGTCGTCGCATGGGCAGATCCGTCCCTTGGCCAAGACGGGCCACCAGCCGCCGAACGCTGTAATACGTGCCGCGATAATCATGGTCCGCAGTCAAATCCTGATAGATCCGCTGGGCCTCAAGCCCCGCTTGGAGCTTCTCCAGGATCACCGCTTGCCATGGGGCTGCGGCGCTGGGCCGGCCAGGGCCGGCGGATACCGCATGGCCCGGGACTGGTGGCAATTCCGCAACTGGAATGGAACCCTCCGCACCGGCATCCAAGCCCCCGGACCCGGTGGTCGCATGGGCCGGTTTTAAAGCGTCCGCAGTCCCGACGACTGTCGGGATGGCTATCGGGATGGAACCATCCGGCACAGAATTCGCTGGACCGCCCGGGGAGGCGGATCCAACCGCCGCCGACCCGGTGGGCGCTATGGCTGGTTTCGAATCCGCTTCACGCCGCAACCGGATATGCCGGGTCACCGTTGCCCGGTCCAGTTTCAACGTGCGGGCGATCCGCCGGGCCGACCAGCCCTGATCGTGGAGGGTCAAAATTGTCTGTACATCCGCCATTTTGAGTTGATTGGCCATCTTTT
>JABEVA010000191.1 GCA_013044065.1 Phycisphaerae bacterium | reverse complement strand
AGTACTTGCTACACTTTAAATAAAAAAATGCAATTTTACGGCCTTTTTGGCATTTTCTCAGAATCCAAGGGGGAAGTTAGGTTAACCCATCCCCCCCCGTATTCTGACTCCTGGCTCCTGCGGCGCAGCCGCCCACCTGTTCTCGGCGAAGCCGCCGCTCCTTTCCCCTGCGGCCGCAGCCGCGCTGTGCCAACATGTATTGCCACACCTTGTCGCGGCAGGCCACGCGGTATGCGCCCGGAGCATTATCGGTTAAATTATTCCCGGATGGCTCTTTTACCGCGGGTATGGATGCCCACGGCCCGGTCCATCCGGCTGATCATGGAGGATTCTTTTCATGGATTCACTGATTATTGAAGGCGGAACCCGCCTCAAAGGAACAATACGTATCAATGGTTCCAAAAACGCGGCGTTGCCGATCATGGCCGCGGCGCTTCTGGCCAAAGGCCCCTCCGTGATCCATGATGCTCCCGATCTTTCCGACATTACCCACCAGAATGGACTGCTCACGGAACTGGGTGCCCAGGTTCAGCGGCAGGAGGACGGTAGCCTGCGCATTGAAGTCGTGGACGAGTCCAATAGTCATGCCCGTTACGATCTGGTGCGGAAAATGCGGGCCAGTATCTGCGTACTGGGACCCTTGCTGGCCAAACGCAAACATGCCCGGGTTTCCATGCCCGGCGGCTGCGCCATTGGTGATCGCCCGGTGGATATTCACTTGCGGGGACTCAAGGCGCTGGGGGCCACGGTGGAGCTGGATGGCGGCGATATTGTCATCGACGCGCCGCGCTTGCGGGGAGCGGAGATTTTTCTGGGCGGTAATTTTGGGTCCACGGTGCTGGGTACCGATAATGTGATGTGTGCTGCGGCCCTGGCGGATGGAACTACCGTGATTGAATCGGCCGCGTGCGAGCCGGAGGTGGTGGATCTGGCCGATTATCTCAATGCCATGGGCGCTAAAATTACCGGCCAGGGTACCCCGCGGATTGTGATTGAAGGCGTCAAGGAGCTGCACGGCTGCGAGCATCGCATTATCCCGGATCGTATTGAAGCGGGAACCTTTATGGTGGCCGCCGCTATTTGCAGTGGCGAAGTGACGCTGGAAAATGTGCGATTGAATCATCTTCTGGCCGCGGTGGATAAGCTGCGCAGCATTGGGGTATCGGTGGAAAAAAATGGCGGTGGCTGCACGGTTGCGGCGCTGGGACGTTTGCAGGCCACCACCATTACCACCCAGCCGCACCCCGGATTTCCCACGGACTTGCAGGCCCAGTTTATGGCGCTGCTGGCCTTGGCGGATGGCAACAGCATTATCACGGAAAAGATTTTCCCGGATCGCTTTTTGCATGTGGCCGAACTCTCACGCATGGGGGCGCGGGTGCATCGCGAGGGAGCCACGGTGATTGTCGAAGGCGAACAGCGTTTGATCGGGGCACCGGTAATGGCCAGTGATTTACGGGCCTCGGCCGCGTTGGTGTTGGCGGGAATGGCAGCACGGGGCACCACCACCGTTAACCGCGTGTACCATATTGATCGCGGTTACGAGCGAATTGAAGAACGCCTGAACGCGTTGGGGGCCAAAATCCGTCGCGTCAACCAGAAGGATCCGGACCAATAACCGCGGTCCGCAGGGTTACAAAATCAAATTCAGCGGATTGCCGCGTGCATCAAAGGCTTCCAGCAGGACCGCATCACCGGATAAATTGGCATCACCGGTGATGTTAAAGCGTTTGCCCGTGCGCTCTTCCATATTTACCAGGGCCTTGCGCTGCCGATTCAGCAGAAACGTGGCCACTGATGGATACACCCGTACTTCAATGCGGGCGATATCGGCGCGGGTGGCACCGGCGGCCAGGCGACGGATGACATCCAGGGTCACGCTTTCGGGCGTCTTGATTAAGGCCGCTCCGTGGCAGTGCGGACAATCCTGATAAATACTGCGTTTGAGGCTTGGTTTCATGCGTTGGCGTGTCAGTTCAATCATGCAGAACTGGCTCATCCGCAGGACTTTGGTGCGGGCCCGGTCGTGGCGCAATTCGTCACGCAAAAGCCGCTCGATTTCGCGTTTGTGCCGGTCTTCGCGCATGTCAATAAAGTCAATCACAATCACGCCGCCCAAGTCTCGCAGGCGCAGTTGGCGGCAAATTTCCCGGATGGCGTCCTTGTTGATATTAAAGGCCGTCAGCTCCGCATCGCGATGCTCGCGGTATCGGCCCGAATTGACATCAATAGCCACCAGGGCCTCGGCGGAATCAATGACCAGCGACCCCCCGTTGGCCATTTCCACCCGTCGGGCATTGATCCGGTCAATCTGCCGTTCCACATTGAATCTCTGGAACAACGGCAGGGGGTCACGATACACCTCGACCAAGCCGGCGGATTTGGGGCTGATGATTTCCAGAAAATCGCGTACCCGGTCGGCCGCGACCGGATCATCAACAATAATACGGTCAATATCCTGCACGGCCAGATCGCGGATGGTGCGAATGACCAGATCGCTTTCCTGATAGAGCTCGGCCGGGGCGGGCAGCGTGGCGATGCGTTCGTTGATGAGTTTCCAGATACGTACGAGATAGAGCAGATCCTGCTGGAGTTCTTTTTTGGTACGGTCCATGCCGGCGGTACGAATGATAAAGCCCAGATTTTTCGGGGGATTGAGTTCCTGGAGCAGTTTACGCATGGCGCGGCGCTGCTCATCATTTTCGATTTTACGGGAAACTCCCAACTGGCTCATGCCCGCCATCATCACCAGGTAACGTCCCGGCAGGCTGATGTAGCTGGTGAGTGTGGGGCCTTTGTTGCCGATGCCTTCCTTGGTCACCTGGACAATGACATCTTGTCCGCGGCGCAGGCATTGTTGAATGGGCGGGCGGCTGTGGCGGGGGGTTTTGCGTCCCACCTTTTCCATGGGGCGAATGTGTTCGCTGCCGGAATCCATCGCGCCCTCTGGGAGGGCGTCTTCGGACACTTCCAGTTCGCCGTCGCCGTAAATGCCGCCGGGAATTTCGTCATCGGCGCCTTCTACTTCCGTATCGGCGGGTTCCGCGGAACCCTCGGAATCCGGGGCGGCTTCGCTGAGCCGGTGCGTCTGGCCGATGCGGCGCTGCGATCCGGAGAAATACTGGGGGTGCAGATCGCTGATATGCAGGAAGCCGTTTTTCTCAATCCCAAAATCAATAAACGCCGCCTGAATGCTGGGTTCCACATTCACCACACGGCCTTTGTAGATGTTGCCCACGTGTAGTTCGGTGCTGGATCGCTCCATGTAGAGTTCTTCCAGTATCCCCTGACGCATCAGGGCAATCCGCACTTCATCCTGCTGGGCGACATTAATCAACAGTTGGCTCGGTGGGCCGTCGCGGCGGGGCGTTGCGGCGGCTGGCGCGTCGCTGGAGAGACTCTGGGTATCCAGATCGGCACTGTTTTCCATATCGGCGGCCGCGGCGGCAAAATCATCCGGTTCTCCCGAAACATCATCGCGGACTGCGGGCATCGGCACCGAGGTTACCGAGGGAGTTTCGACAGGTGGTGTCTGGGCCGTGTTGTGCTCGCTGCCAGCATCCATTGGCAAGGCCAATCGTTCATCGGTCGGCGCGAGGGCGTCTGGAGCGGTTTTCCCGGGCAAAGAAGCGTCTTCACGGGAGGGCGGCGTACCGGACGGACGAAACTGGTGGCGCATGCGGCTGGCACCGCCGAAGGATCGCCGTCCCAGATGCTGGGTGGCTCCGGGTGCGGCATGTACCACCCGTCGCGCTGCGGCGCTGGCGCGTTGCAGTGGCATTGGCAAAGCGGCGGGGCCAGACGGGGCTGGCAGCGGTGGAGGAGTCGCGGAAGGATGTTGCAGGTCTGATTCCAGACGCGTCTGGGGTTGTGACTCTGTCGACAAGGAGGCCGCCGCCGAATCGGTCGAGGAGGAGGAGGGGTTAGGCTCCAGTGGTTGGTCCGTGGTGGCGGTGGGAAGTTTGCCGACGGCGGTTACGCCACTGCGTGCGCGTCCTCGCCCTCGGCCCCGGCCGCCACGTCTGCGGCGACGGCGCGAACGTTTCCCGCTGCCGGGTGTTGGGTCACTGGAACCTTCAGTTGAAGCATGGGCCGGCAGAGCTGGGTCGGCACCAGCCGCTGGGCCAGCCTGGCCTGCGTTGATCTGATAGTCGGACGGAATCGGCTGGTCGCCGGATGCCGTGCCACCGGAATTATTGGAATTGATGGGAAACCCTCACTGTAAAAGATGCTATATTGTTGATCAATTCACATTCTACGAGAATGTGAACGAATTTATCATCCCGCCTATTTTAGAGGTCATCGGTCTTTAAGTCCATAGCGCGGCGGTGGGTCAGTTTGGCAAAACAGATTTTGCGTTTTCCGGTCTGTGGGCACCGGCAGGCGGCAACATGGAGATTCGGCCAAATATCACTCAAGCGGGCATCGGAGCCACTGGCTGCGAAACGGCAAAAAACTGGGGGACTAGGATTCGAACCTAGACAAACAGATTCAGAGTCTGCTGTGCTACCGTTACACCATCCCCCAAAGGACACGGAATTATTTTACGCCATCGAATCATTGCGTACAAGCCGGCCCGGCCCCGGACAGCTCTGCAGAACAGCTTTTTGCATTTTCGGGATCGGCTGGCGACGTGTGGTCAGGATGGGGCGTAGGGTGGGGTGCTCGCTGTAGGGGCGAGTGGTGCGAATCGAAGCGGAAGCGTGGGTCGCAGCGCGTGCCGATCAGGTAGACGCCTGCGGCCATCGCCAAGTGGTTCGCAATGGCTATCTGCCGGAACGACGTGTGATGACCGGCATCGGGATGCTGCCGATCCGTCAGCCCAAGATAGAGGATCGCCGTCCGGCCGATCAGCGGGAAGCGTTCGATCGAAGGATATTGCCACCGTACCTGCGACGGACGCAGCGCCTGGATGAAACGATTCCTTGGATGTATCTCGATGGGATCAGCACCAAGGATATGAGCGAACCATTGGAGTCACTGCTGGGTCCGGCGGACCAGGGCGTATCAGCCTCGACGGTATCCCGGCTGGCCGCCGCTTGGCAGAAACAGTACGCGGATTGGAATAAGCGTTCCCTGGCAGATAAGTGGTAGGTGTATATCTGGGCGGACGGCATTTATTTCAATATCCGTATGGAGCACAACCGGACGTGCATTCTGGTGCTGCTGGGGGCCACGGAAAGCGGGGAAAAGGAAATTCTGGCCATCGCCGACGGCTACCGGGAAAGCGAACAATCCTGGATAAGCCTGCTGCTGGATTTGCAGAGCCGTGGCTGGACCGTGCCGCCGAAATTAGCCATCGGTGACGGGGCCATGGTCTATAAGCTCGGACAAGGCTCCCATCGCGGCTTTCAGCGTCTCAACGGATCGGAGTTGATGCGCGATGTTATTGCCGGAGTTGTAGATGAAGATGGAGTCATAAAATCGGCCGCCTGACCTCCGCCCGTCCACAACTTTTGACAGTAGCCCCAAAAACAGCAGCAGACCGGTCCACAGCAACGCCACCCGGGGATAGATGATCTGGTCCTGATCGCGGCTATCGGGGATCTGCCCTATCCAGAGTCTGACGGCGCTGCTTTCCTGAACACTAAGCATAGCCACGTACCAAATTACCGGCCCAAAGCCCCTGGGGAGATTATTTTTTTCTCCGCCGGTCCGCGCGGCACCTCAGGAACCCGCGACATCCCCGCCAGGGACAGGCCTGCCGACGCCCCGGCCGAGGTGCGACAAAAAGCGGTTCTTCAGAGATGGGCCCCGGATGCCGGGGACCGGGTCGCCGGGCTGCAGCGGTGGTCGCCTTGTGTTATAATCCTGCGATGAAGACCAACCGCTTGGAAGCCTTCAGCGACGGCGTTATTGCCATTATCATCACCATCATGGTGCTGAATTTGAAGGTGCCGCATGGCACGAGCGCGGCGGCTCTTTCGCCCGTGCTGCCGGTGTTTCTCAACTACGCCTTGAGCTTTGTCTACATTGGAATTTATTGGAACAATCATCATCATCTGTTGCATGCCACCCGGGCGATCACCGCGCCGATGATGTGGGCCAATCTGCACCTTCTTTTCTGGTTATCGCTGATACCTTTTGTTACGGGGTGGATGGGTGAAAATCATTTTGCCGCCGTGCCCACGGCTCTTTATGGTGTGGTTTTGTTGATGGCGGCAATCGCTTATTTTATTTTACAATGGACGATTATCATCGGGCAGGGGAGCGATTCGATTCTGGCCGGTGCCATTGGACGCGACCGCAAAGGCAAGTTTTCCATGTTGGGCTATGCCGCAGCGATTGCCCTGGCCTTCGCCAACCACTGGCTTTCGGATGGGCTGTACATACTGATAGCCGTTCTATGGTTGGTTCCCGATCAACGCATTGCACGGGCGCTGAAAGACCATCTGGAGGCATAGTAGCCCGGCACTTTCATAAACGCGGGATGCGAGTTTCAAAGCCGAAAAGAGGCAGGAGCTGGTTGAATACCATGGGGTTAAGTATCTTGTGACTTGGAAAGAGATGCATCATCCATGACCATCGTCGGCCATACCAACTCGAGCCATCCAATGGGTGAAGCATGACGGCGACAAATTTGGCAGTTGCGACCGAGGCCGTGCCGGCCGACGTGGGGGTTTCGCCGTTGCGGCGAGCCGCGCGGCGTTTTGTCCGAAATCGGGCGGCGATGGCGGGTTTGCTGGGTTTGGCGGTGCTGGTGGGGATTTGCTATGGTACCTTGCCGTGGACGCTTGGCTCGTACGCCCGCCAGAATCTGCATGACACGCTGCATGCTCCGACATCGGCACACCTGATGGGGACGGACCGGCTAGGGCGGGATTTATTTTCGCGCTGGTCGTTGGGGGGAGCCATTTCGATGGGCATAGGGT
>JABEVA010000190.1 GCA_013044065.1 Phycisphaerae bacterium | reverse complement strand
GCACTGGTGGGAAATCTGACCTTGAAATGGCTGGAAAATCTGCGCTTTGATGTGGCGGTCATCGGAGCGTCGGCGGTTGGCGGGGAAGGTGCCTTTACCACGGAACTCTCGGAATGCAGCGTTAAACAGCGCATCTTGCAGCGCACGGGAAAAAGTATTCTGGTTTGTGATTCGTCCAAGTGGAATGGATCGGCGGCGGTACACTTCGCCGATTGGAAAGACTTTCACACATGGGTTTGCGATGTTGGCCTGCCAGTGTCGGCGCGGCAACATGCCCGTCGGCATGGCATTCACCTGGAATTGGCCCAGCAACAAAAAGGAGCCGCGGCATGAAGCGATCCGAGGTCAACGATTATTTACGCCAGGCGTTGGAGTTTTTTCATCAGCACCATTTTCGTCTGCCGCCCTTCGCCGACTGGACACCCGACGACTGGCAGCGGCGGCACAAGGAAGCCGCGTACATAACCGGCCGCAAACTGGGTTGGGATGTGACCGATTTTGGATCAGGCAACTTTGGGCAATGCGGCCTGCTGCTCTTTACGCTGCGCAACGGACGCCTTGGTGATCCGGAAAAGCTATTTGCCGAAAAAATTATGCTTGTTTTGGAGAATCAGCGGACCCCATTTCATTTTCACTTTCAAAAAACGGAAGACATCATCAATCGCGGTGGAGGAACGCTGGTGGTGGAGCTGTATAGGTCCGACGGCGCGGGCAACTTTATTGCCGGCCAGGTGAGTGTACGGTGCGACGGTTTGGTCCGCAGCGTGGCCGGCGGCGGAAAGATATTGCTGGCGCCCGGCGAAAGTGTTACGCTGGTGCCTGGCGTATACCACAGCTTTTACGCCCAAGGGGGCGACGCTCTTGTCGGCGAGGTGTCGAGTGTGAATGACGACACCATCGATAATCGCTTTCACCAGTCGCTGCCCCGCTTTTCGGCCATTGCGGAAGATGAACCACCGCTGCGGCTGCTTTGCAACGATTATGCCCGTTTGGAGGAGCCTATCACGTGACCAAAACTCTGGATACCAAATTGGCGGCTCTGGCCCATGACCGCTTCGGCAAGGCGTTTATTCTGGCGGATGCCAAGGACGCCGACATGGCCCTGGGCATCGGTGCGGCCGGCCCTAATCCGCGGGCGGCCAGCGATGGCTTCCCCAGCCGGACGATGGTCGAGTATCGGGCCAACATTCGAGAAATCGTGGCTCAGGGATTGGTGGATATTATGCTGATGAGCTGTTCCACCAGCGATGAATTAACGATTCGCCAGCGCCTTTTCGATCATTGCGCGATCACCCCGGCGGTCCGCGCCAACGATACGACCGATATTCATCTGTGCCGGGGCGGCTGTTATGCCGGCAGTCCGGCGATGCCATTTTCCTCGGCGACGCTTGATTTAATTCAAACCGGCCAGGCGGAGGGCGTGGCCGCAGACCGCGGCCTGGGAGCCGATCTGGGTCTCTATTCGGTCACCTTCAACAATCTGCCCGACCATGACCTGCAAACGATGCAAGCTTACAAGACGTTTCGTTTGGAAGCTCAGGCCAAGGGCTTCCGACATTTCCTGGAAGTGTTTGATCCCAATGTGCCCCCGGGGATACATCGCATTGCGCCGGAACTCATTGGCGGATTTATCAATGACCATATTTGTCGGCTGCTGGCGGGCGTGCCACGCGCGGGCCGGCCGATATTTCTGAAAATTGTTTATCATGGTCCCCGTTACATGGAAGAATTGTGCCGCTACGATGAATCCGTGATTGTCGGGGTTCTGGGCGGCAGCGCTGGCACCACGTATGATGCGTTTAAGCTGCTCTTTGATGCAAAAAAATATGGTGCCCGCGCGGCCCTCTTCGGCCGCAAGATCAATCATGCCGAGCATCAGCCATCTTTCGTCGAAATGTTGCGTACCGTGGCGGATGGGGACATCACCCCAGAGGAGGCGGTTCGCGCCTACCACGGCAAATTGCAGGGCCTGAACATCGCCCCGCAGCGCCGACTGCATCAGGATTTACAGGCCACCAGCGGCATTTCCCGTTATGGCGCAGGCACAGGCAGTCCAACGGGGCCGGTGCGGCGTCTTGCGCATGCGGTTGACGATTCGGATTAACCCCCAGGACCAGCCCGGAGCAAACCAGCCCATGATCCAGCAATCATCGCAACAGTATGATGTTATCGGTATTGGTGTGAGCGCTGTGGATGATACGCTCACCATCGAGAAATACCCACAGCCCAACGTCAAGGTGCCGGTCCTGGAGTCGACGCGCCACGGCGGTGGACTGGCCTGCACGGCCACCGCCGCAGCGGCAGTGCTGGGCGGTCGCACCGCCTTTATTGCCCGTTTCGGCGACGATGAGCTATCGCGTTATATACGCCAAATACTTGCCCGGCGTGGTGTGGATGTTTCGCACGTCGTCGCTGATGCGGTGGGCCAGCCGTATCATAGCCGCATTCTCATTGACGCTTCCACTGGGGAACGAACCGTGTTTTACGATCAGCGGCGGTTTAAGCCGGTGCAGGTGGAGGATTTGCCGGATGCACTTCTGGCTTCCACAGCGGTATTGCTGGTGGATTTTCTGAATGTGCCCAGCCCGATAGCTATGGTCCTGAAGGCCCGTCGTTTACGAGTCCCGGTGGTGGTGGATCTGGAAGCCCAGTTGCCTGAGTCTCGATTACTGGCAAAACAGGTGGATCATCTGGTGGTACCGGAGGAATTTGCCCGGTGGGTTACCGGCGAGCCACAGATCCAGAAGGCGTGTGCGGCCCTGGCCGGTACTCCCCGCGCTGCCACGGTGGTAACAGCGGGAGCGGAGGGTTGCTGGTGGACCGATTCGGCCGCCCGACCACCGGTTCATCTACCCGCGTTTGGGGTCAAAGCCGTCAGCACCAACGGCTGCGGCGATACGTTCCACGGGGCCTACGCTCTGGCCATTGCCCGGCATATGACCATCGAGGAGGCGGTACTTTTTGCCTCGGCCTGCGCTGCCATCAAAGCGGCGGGCGTTGGCGGCGGTTGGGACGTCTTGCCGACGGCCCAGCAGGTGGCGGCGTTTTTGCGCGAAAGGCTGGTACCAGATGATCCCCACCGCCATATCATCGCGGAGGTGGAGGCGTTGGCTGCAAAGCCCGGTGGACCCTAAAATAGAACAGCACCTTTTATTATCAGGAGAACATCCCATGGCCGAAGTATTACCGCAGGTTAAAAAGTTTCTCGCCGATGCACCTCTGCCCTTTTACGTTGGCGGCAAATTTATACCGGCGGTGGCCGGCGGCGCTTTTGAAACGCGCGACCCTGGTACTGGTGAGGGGCTGGCGCGAGTGGCGGCCGGCGAAGCTGCCGACATAGACGCTGCGGTTGGTGCGGCGCAACAAGCCTTTGACCAATCCGGCTGGGCCAATCTGCCCGCCAATGAGCGGGCGGTGATTCTCCACCGCCTGGCAGACAAGGTGGATGAGCAGGCCGAGGTGCTGGCCCAGATTGAATCGCTGGATGTGGGCAAACCGCTGGGTCAGGCCAAGGGTTTTGATGTTCCATCGTTAAGCCAGGCGCTGCGCTATTTTGCCGACCTTGCCGTACAGACCCGCCTGCGCGAACCAATAGCCCTGCGGGGTCTGGAAGCGTATACCTATCGGCGTCCGTATGGTGTGTGCGGCTTTATCGTTCCGTGGAATTTTCCGCTGTTGCTGTTGGGGTGGAACATCGCCCCGGCTTTGGCGGCGGGCAACACGGTGGTGGTGAAGCCCGCCGAGGACACCCCGTTATCCACCCTTTATTTTTGTCGTCTAGCCGAGATGGCTGGTGTGCCGGCCGGCGTTATTAACGTGGTCACGGGCTTTGGAGCCAGTGCGGGAGCGGCATTGGCAAGCCATCCTGGTCTGGCCCGGGTGGCTTTTACCGGCTCGCCGGAAGTGGGCCGCACGGTGGCGGTGGCGGCGGCTAAAAACCTTATCCCCTGCAAGCTTGAACTTGGCGGCAAGGGGGCCGCGATTGTTTTTGACGATGTGGATATTGCCCAGACGGCCGAAAAATTGGCCCAGGCGGTGACGCTTAACTGCGGCCAGGTCTGCTGTACGGCTACCCGCTGGATCATTCACCAGCGCATTTACCCGCAGTTTGTGGATGCGGTGAAAGCGAAGCTGCAGGCCGTTCGCCTGGGTTACGGCCTGAACCCCGCCACGGACATGGGGCCGGTAGTTTCAGAAAAGCAGCGTCGTCGCGTGCTGGGCTATCTGGAACAGGGGCAGGCGCAAGGGGCAACTGCCGAACTACAAGGCGGTGCGGATGCCTCGCTTCCGGGTTATTTTGTCAAACCGGCTCTGCTGGCCGGCGGTCCTGAGAATATTTGTGCCCGTGAGGAAATATTTGGTCCAGTGGCCTTTTTGATGAAGTTCTCCACGCCGGAGCAGGCTATTGAGTTGGTCCACCGCAGCCGTTACGGCCTGGCCAATTCGGTATGGTCCGCCGATGTGTCGCAGGCCCGCAAAGTGGCCGAGGCACTGGTGGCCGGTAATTCCTGGATCAATGCCCATAATGTCTTTGCCTATGGTCTGCCCTACGGTGGAGCCAACCTGAGTGGCTTTGGCGGCGGGGTGAACAGTCCAGAAACGCTGCGCGATTACCTGCGCCCGCAGTCGATTGTGCGGCCATACGCTTGATCTGGCGGCGGGGTCATACCAGCCAGATTCAGTGGAAGAAGCCCTTGAGCAAACCACCGGCATTCTTAAGTGTATTGCCGATGTCCTTGCCGATATTTTTGAGCGGTTTTCCCGTTAATTTCAGATGCGGATGGGCGGTGGTACCGGTGATTTTCAGCGGCAGTGGCACAGCTAAGCCGCCACCGGTGGCACTCACGTCGACATCCAGCGTATTGTTCAGGGCCACCCAGCCGGAAAAATCCACCCCCATCGAGGCCAGCACCACTTTCATATGCTGGTAATAAACTTTGCCCCCCTGGAGGTGAAAATTGGTCGGCCGAATGCCGCTGTCGCTTAACCTGGCCTGATTGCCGGAGAACTGTAAAAAGTGCTGCGGGTTCAGTCCGGCGATCAATGAATAGAGCGGACTGTCCGATGTTACATGGGTGGCACTGACCGTGCCCGCCAGCGTGCCCACTGCTTTGAGCTGCGCCGATGAAAGCGGAACATCCGCGTTGTTAAGCGATAAATTCAGCAAGCCACTGATTTTGGCCACGCCTCCGACGGGCTTAAAGGACATGCCCCATGAAATCGGCAAAAACTTAAGTACGGAGGAACCCAGGGCCGTGTTAAGTTCCATGTTGTCTACCAGATGCAGGGGTTGATTGAGCACATAAGCCGGGGTCTTGCGATTCAGATCAATCATTCCCGCAAGATTAATAGTGCCGTGGTTGGCCGGAATGCTGCTGGGTATCAGATGAATTACGCCTTGGCCGGCCTTGACGGCGATTTGGCCCGGGCCAAGATTGATACCGTCGATAGAAATCCGCTGAAAAGCAAAAGCCGTGGTGCCTACGGTAAGCTCGCGGAATTGCCGCAGGCCCGTTCCGCCGGCCCACGGTCCGGAAATGGCCAACGGCATCACTTCCTGGCCTTGCATCACCAGTCCCGCCGGCAGCCAGGGCGAGAGCAACGTTTGCAACCGCTGCAGATCATAGTGAACCGAGCCGGTCACGGACTCGTTGCCGCCTAGCCCCCAGGCCAGCGTGCTGCCCTTGTTAATCACCACACTGTTGCCGGCCCCACCGGAGGGCGGTTGTTCGGAAAGGCCACAGTTGCTCAGACACGCAAACGTATGAGTCTGAAGATTTCCTTGCCCCACCACATCCAGAGAAATGTTGGTTGGAGCCAGTTGCACCTTGCTGCCGGGCGCGATCAACTGGTAATTGGCAATGGTGGCGTGGGTGTTGACGGCAAACGCCTGCCCTTTGCCACTGGCCTGGATGATAAGCGTGGCCAGACCGTTTAACTGGTCCGCCGGCGGCAATGTATTGAGCACCGCCAGCAGGGGCGCGAGCAGATGCAAGTTTACTTTGGTGGTCAAACCTTCACAAGAAAACTCCAGCCCGGCGGGAGCCTTGATAAAGCGCAGCGATTTCGAGGACTGCAGCGTTATGAGATTATCCGCTGTGGCAATCTTGACCGGGTTAAGATCAACACTTTGGTGGACACCCAGGCTCATGGATCCGGCCGTATCCAAAGTTAAGCCGGCCTCCTTAAAGATGGTGCCGTTGGGCTTTTGCCGCGCGGCCAGTGCCAAGTTCCGCAACACCAGATGCAACGCGGACAAATTGACTTGCGCGGTGGTTAAACTGCCGATCACGCTGGAATTCACCACGGTACCATCCACGCGGTACGGTCCGGCATTGATGGCCAGGGTTTTTATAATGGACTCAATTTTGGTCAACGACAGGCGTTGAATGGGCAAGTCGAAGGAGGGAATGGAAATGGCACCGGCGGCATCTTTGCGGATTTCCGCGGTAGCCGGGCCGATGTCCGCAAATTGGGTATGCAATTCAAAAAGTGTGCAGTGCAGGGTTTGCCAGGCACCATTGGTCAGGGACGCACTCACGTTCGTGGCCATGCGGATGTCCGGATCGGTATAGGCAGGCTTACCCGGCATCAGCACCAGCGACGCATTTTTGATTTCGGTTTTCATCCGGCACGAGAGCCCGGGCGTGCCCACACCCGCCACCTGTGCCGCAAGGGTCCATTGGCCGCTGTCGGCGTAATTTTGGGCTGAACTGAATTGCGATAGCTCATTGGTCAAGGGCTGGAGGTCCGCACTCATGGCAAGCCTATAAGCAGCCGCGACGGCTGGATCGGCCTTGACCTGCACCGTCAACAGCGGGGCCGTAGCCGGACTGCCGGTGGCCGTTGCCGCCTGCTGTATCCGGGCCAGCGTCAGGTGCCATTGGGAATTGAGGCGCTGGGCGTTTAGCCCGATCAGCACCGGATTGGTCGAAAAAGATCGCCCATTCAATTGGCCTTTTACGTTGGTAATGGAAATGCTGGCCACGGCCGCAGCGCTTTTGGCCTGGGCATGGAGTTGCGCCGTCACCTGTACCATGCCATGGTCGATTTTGGCGTGCTGTTGCCGCAGGTGCAGCGTATTTGGAAAATCAGCTCCCAGCAGGTGCATATCTGCTTGCACGTTGGCCGCCAGATGAGCATTGCCCCAGAGCGGCTTATTGGCGGCGATGGCCCGCAGCGTGTTTAGCGAGGCGCGGCCGCGTAACTTCACACTCACGGCCTGACATAACACGCCCAGTTCATGCACCAGAATATTCCGCTGTTGCCACGCCACGTTCACTGGAATACGCACCAGACCCAGGTCCGGGTTATCCTGTTTGATAAACGACCCCTGAAAGCCACAATCGGCAATCGCCAGTTGACCAGTCAATGTTCCATTCCCAGCCGCAGGTGCCGCCAGTTGCAGATTGGCCGAGAGCACCCCATGGGTCTGCAGCGGCGCATGAAAACGGTTCAAGATGGGGTTGAGATAATCCAGATAAAACGCCCTGATTTTCAGATCCATGGATCCGGTGATGGCCGTCAAGGGCAAAACCGTTTGCGGCCCGAAAACGCGCAGGGCACCGTTCAGGCTTACCACCGAGGGAGCCTGCGTTCCATGGAGCACGCTGATGTGCAGGACGGTATGCACCGGCCGCCCCCTGGTATTAAAGGTAATTTGTCCATCCGCATTGGCGGTGCGGGCGTGCGGGTAAAGCGGACTTTTCCAGGAAACGTTGCTGACCGCAAACATCACCCGACCGGCGACCGGCGGCAGCGCAGGTACAGCGGCACCGCGCGCCCCTTCCACCACCTTGGAACCCAAGGTCAGATCCAGGCCCCAACT
>JABEVA010000189.1 GCA_013044065.1 Phycisphaerae bacterium | reverse complement strand
GGAGTTCTGCCCGCAGGGTACTATCCATCCGCATGAGCAAACCTTCAGTGGCCCAAAGGAGGACCGGCTGCTGCTGATGCGGGCAACGGCGGCCAATCTTTCACCGGTGTTCGGCCTTTTCGATGATGCGTCCAATGAGGTCACCAAAACCCTTTTCGCCGCCATTGAAAATCGTCCACCTTCGGCCGTCGCCACCCTGCCGACACAGGATGGTGCCGACACCGTACTTTCCGAGATCTGGGCCGTAACCGACCAGGCGGTGCTCGCCGCGGTCCGTCAGTTGTTACACCACAAGCACCTCTACATTGCCGACGGTCATCATCGCTACAGCACTTGCCTGACCTATCGCCGGGAACTCTCCGACCGGGCCGGTGGCCACCTGCCGGCCAATCACCCGGCCAATTACGCCTTGTTTGTGCTCATTGCCATGCAGGATCCTGGCTTGATCGTGCTGCCCACCCACAGGGTCGTGGCTAACCTCAACGGATTTTCTCTGACCAAATTTCTAGCTGCGGCCGGCTCCATGCTTAAAGCATTGCCTATGCGCTTTGGAAAAGACCAACTCGCGGATCTGGAAAAAAAGCTGCCCGGATATGGTCCGCACGCCATGGGCATTTATGACCCCCAGGCCGGGGAAGCTCTGGTCGTAGTACCCACTTCTCCCGATCCGCTGGCCCAATTTCCCAAGGACCTGCAATTAGCGGACAAATCAGCGGCGTGGCGACAACTCGATGTTGCTATTCTACAGCATCTGATTTTTGACAAAATTGTGGCCCCAACATTTACCGAAGGCAAAACCCTCCAATGGGCGTTCCCGCACGAAGCCCAGGAGGTTGCCCACTTGTGCGCTGCGGGGCAGTTTCAGGCCGGCTTTTTATTGCAGCCCACGGCGCTGGCCGCGGTGCGGGAACTTTGCACCGCCGGCGAACTCATGCCCCAGAAAAGCACGTTTTTTTATCCCAAGCTGGCCACGGGTATGGTGCTGAATCTCTTGGATAAAACCTAAAAATACCCCATCGCAACATGCCCCGGCGAAGCCTCCAAGGCCAAGCAGCGCCGGCGGTGCTTGGCGGCGGGACAACAAAATTGGTCCGGCCACGTTAATCCAAGACTGGGCTTAACGGAAAACTTTCCCGGCTCACTATGGCGATAACGGATAACGCTCATGACGATCGCAGCGATTGAAATTCATTTTCTCGGCCAGCACGGCGCGGCTTGGTGGGCACTGGTGATGCTGGTGCTGGGAGCCGCCTTGATAGGCTACGGGGTTTTGCAACTGCGTCGGTCCCCACGCAAGGGCCGCGCCGGCGGCAGACAGGATCCAGAAAAAAGTTCGCTGCTAAGCCTGGTGGCAGGCGCGGCCGCCGCTGTCTTTGCCGTGGCGTCAGTCCTTTTGCCGGAAATGCGCTCCGTACCGGTAGCCCTGGTTTTTACCGCGGCCACCGTGGGACTTACCATCTGGCTGTTCTACAAAACCGTTTACCGCTATCTCGGCAAATCGCGGATGGCGATTCTTTTTGCGCTGCGCTTTCTGGCCGCAATTTTTTTATTGCTCCTGTTGTTTCAACCGGTGCTGGCCTTGGTCCATCGCCCCGAACATATCGGCACGTTGGGCGTGGTCATTGACGCTTCTGGTTCCATGAGTGTTAACGATGCCCCCAACCAGCCCAGCCGATACCTGCAATGCACCCTGGGTGCAAAAATGTTGATCAAAGATCTCCGGAATCAGTTTCACCTTCTGTGCTTCGCCTATGACGGCAAACATAACGGACCGCTTACTTCGCCCCGACAATGGAACCGCATCGCGCCCGACGGCACCATGACGGACCTGCCCACGGCCATCAAAATGGCTACCAATTCCGGGGCTACCGCGGTGGTGCTTTTCAGCGACGGCATCCAAAATGGCCCCAGTAAAATTGGTTCGCTGCGTCATCTGGGCACGCCGGTTTATACCGTGCGCGTCGGCAGTACATCCGCTAAAGCCACAGGTGTACCGCAAATTCAAATCGTCCGCATCGATGGCCCGCAAACGGCCCCGGTGGATACGCAAGTCACGCTGACCGCCCTCATCCGTTCCACCTCCCTCAACGATCGCACCGTTCGGGTGTTTCTGGATCACAACAAAAAACCGCTGCAGTCACACCGACTGGTCTTGCATTCCGGTCGTGCACCCCAAAACGTCAAACTGGAATTTACACCGCACCATGTGGGCCGGATGGTGCTGCATGTGCGCATTCCCGTGTTGCCCGAAGAGCGATCCACCGCCGGCAACGAGCAGGAATTTCCCATGCTCATCACCAATCCCAAAATCCGGATGCTGTACATCGAAGGCCGGGTACGGCCGGAAGTAGGCCCCTTGTACAACGATCTGGCCATGAATCCCAACATCAGCCTGGTAAGCCTGATCCGCACCCGCCCGGGATATTTTATGATTCGCGGAAGTGCCGGTGGAAAGACCCTTACCGGCCTGCCGACAACCCTGAAACAATGGGAACGTTTCAAAGTCATTATGCTTGGCGATGTGAGCGCAAATTTTCTCTCACCACAGCAACAGTCCGACCTTCAACAGGCGGTGCAACATGGGGCGGGTTTTATCATGATCGGCGGTCAGCGCAATTTCGCCGTCGGCGGCTGGGGAGAATCCAGGCTGGCACCGGTATTCCCGGTGCACCTGCAAATGACCACACCGGCGCAGTTATCGGAGGCTTTTGTGCCGCAATTGACGGCCTTTGGCGCAGCGAGTCCTGTTTTACAAGGCATTACGAGTTGGTTTACGCAGCCCAATGGCAAGCCCGCCCTTCAACACCTGCCGGATCTGGAAGGCTGCGTGGCTTTTGCCGGTGCCAGGCCCGGTGCCACCGTACTACTTACCAACCCCGCGGCCCAGGTGGATGGCAAACCCGCCATCGTTCTGGCGGTGCAACATTATGGTAAAGGCCGCAGCGCCGCTTTCGCCGGCGACACCACTTATCGCTGGCGGCTGATTTTACGCACGCTTGGAGCCAAATCACCCTACCTGCGGTTTTGGGGCCAACTGGTGAATTGGCTGGCGGGCCAATCCAAGACCAAAACCTCCAATGGCCCCTCCGTGACCGCCATGATCCGCAAACAACGATATCAATCCAATGACACCGTACGCCTGCGCGTTGCCGTAACGGATATGCACGGCCAATCCACCCGTTATGCCCACGTACACGCTCTGATCACCAATGCAGCCGGCAAAACCCGCACCGTTCGCTTGCACGCCGAAGACCGTCAGCCGGGCATGTACAAACGCAATATCATGCCCCACGCCATGGGCAAGTATCACGTAGTCTTTACCGCTACCATGCACGGCCACCGTCTGGGTCAGGATTCCAGCGATTTCTATGTCACTTCGCCCGGTGGCGAAATGGACAAACTTGCCGCCGAGCCGACCATCTTGCAGCGCATCGCCAGGCTTACGGGAGGCAGCTACGCCGAACTGGCCGGCATTAATGCTTTGGCCCGGCGAATTCAGGCCGCCCAGCCCCCAGGATCAACTGTTGAGCGAACTTCCTATCCCTTGTATGATAATAAGGCGTTTTTTTTGCTCTTTATCGCGGCCCTTTCCTGCGAATGGTTTCTGCGACGGAAATGGCAGTTGCAGTAGCCCGGACCTGGCCGCACCATGTTACGTATGAACCCCGGACCGCCAGGCCCTCCATAGCCGCGGCTGGCACCACAGATATTCAAATTAGCGATGCCCCCGGCGGTGCCGCCGAACCGGCTTGTTCCAGCAGTTGACGTATGGAGAGCTTCAGTACCGGATGCTGCAAATCCGGCACCAATTCCGCCAGCGGAACCAGCACAAACATTCTTTCCGCCAGGCGCGGGTGCGGAAGCCTCAGGCCCGGTAGCTCGCATACCACCTGATCAAAGAGAAGGATATCCAGATCAATCACCCGCGGACCATGACGCACCTCACAGCCACGATTGCGCCCCATGGCGCCCTCGATGGCCAACAACCCCTGCAGCAGTTCCACCGGGTTTAGCCCCGTGCTTAGTCCCACCACCGCATTAAGATAATCGCCCTGCCCCGGCGGTCCCCCGACAGGCCTGGTTTCCATCACGGACGATTGCCTGTCCACCAGCGTCTGCGAAAGCAGCCCCATGCGCCCAATGGCCTGACCGATATTCACCTCCCGACGGCCGAGATTGCTGCCCAACCCGATATAAGCATAATGCGGCATGGCTAAGATTCCAGGAGTCCTGCCGACGGCGAATCCGCGGCCCGGCGCTGTTTTTGGCGGGCCGTAAAAATCACGTACATCAGCAGCACCGAGCCCCACAGCGATACGCCGATGGTCAAGAGCCAGCGGTGGCCATTAGGCCCGAACACCTTGCCGATGTCCGTGGTTAAAAACATCAGAAAAGCGGTCACCGCCAAAGCCAGGGCGGCCTGCCGTCGCTTGGTGTAGGCCTGCGCCGGATCGCTAAGCACCATGGCTACCGCCATCAGGGTGAATATCAGCGAAACATAATGCGGAACCCAGGTGCGCGGTGAAGCCCAGAGCATGAATGCCGCCACAGCACCGATCTGCAATACGTAGTCGCGGCTGCGGGCGTTGGCAACGCGCTTGCGCATCCAATACAAACCCACACCGCCCACCACCACCAAAATGCCGCGAATCAGCCAATCACTGACATTGCGGGACAACTTCCATACATTGACATATTGGGCCAACGGATGCCCGGTGTGTTTGTCGTACATAAACGCCGGCACATGGCGAAACAAGCGTGAAAGGAAACTTGGCACCGACTGGCCGACGTAGTATTCCACCCGGCCATGTTCAACGTATGGCAATATCATAATATGCACCCATTGGTTCAGCCAAAGCAGATTTTGATGCCAGCCAAAGGCCAGAGCCGGCACGGCCAGCAGCCATACACCCATGCCCACCAGCACCCCCAGCGACGCCAAAAATCGCCTTTGCCAGAGCAGGTAAATCAGAAAAATAATCGGCGTCACCTTAATACATATCGCCAGCGCCACCAGCAATCCGCCTGCACTTTGTCCAGGCCAATCGTCCCTCTGGATCAGCCACAGGCCCGCGGTCAGCGGCAGCAGCATCAGTAAATTGGTCTGGCCCTCCTGCATGTCGCCCAACACCGGCCAGAGCCACACCGCTAATACCAGCAACAACGCCAGAATCGATGGTTCCACGCCGGTACGCCGGACCATTTCTAGCGCCAAGAGAAAGATTCCCGAAGCCAAAAAGAATTTGCAGCATACCCACACAAACTGGGCATTCGGAGGCGACATCCAGGTCAGGGGAGCAAAAACCAGCAGCGTGACCGGCGGCGTGGGAAAGCTGTCTGAAACGTAGTTGACGTGTTGCTGCAGAAATTGCGGCACCTCGGTCATCCAACGATCAAAATCATTGACCTGATGCGTGCTGTGCGTTCGCTCCTTTTTGAGTTGCCGCTGGCGGGCCTGAATGACCGCCACCACCGTGCTGGCGACGGCAATACCCACCACAATCCACGCCACCACACGCCGGATATCCCGAGCTGAATTGCCCGTGATCTTATTGGATGGGAGGTTGGCCACTACCACAAACTCCTAAGTGCACAATCTAAGGCGTGCTCGCCCATTTCATCTCGCCTATGCGCTTTACCGCCTGATGAATGCGGCCTTCATCCACGGTGAGAGCCATGCGTAGATAGCCTTCACCGGCGGGGCCAAACCCCGCCCCCGGCACCGTGACAACATGCGCCTCGTCCAGCAAACGGGCGCACAAATCCATGGATCGCAACCCACCCGGCGTGTTGACCCAGCAGAAAAATCCAGCCGTCGGTTTGCGAAATTTCCAGCCCAGACTGCTTAGCCCCCCGTGCAGGGCATCACGCCGGCCACGGTAAATGTCCATCTGCTTTTTTACATCCGGATGGTCATAATGTTCCAGCGCCGCGGCCCCCGCCACTTGAATGGCATTAAACTGCCCCGAATCCACGTTGCCCTTCACCTGCCCCAGGGCGGCGACAATGGCCCCATTGCCGGTCGCCCAGCCGATTCGCCATCCCGTCATATTGAAGCTTTTGGAAAGTGAGTGAAATTCAATGGCGACCTCTGCCGCCCCCGGAACTTCCAGAATGCTTCGTGGAGCTTGCTCAAAATATACCTCCCCATAAGCCAGATCATTGGCAATCACCCAACCATACTCTCGAGCCATTTTCACCGCCTGGCGGTAAAACTCGATTGGTGCCGTCGCCGCCGTCGGATTGTTGGGATAATTCAACCACAGCAGTTTCGCCTGCCGTCGAATATCTTCCGGAATCGCCTCCAGATCCGGCAGAAAGTTATTGGCCTCCAACAGCGGCATCGTGAAAACACGTCCCCCGGCAAACGTCGTACCGGTGGCATAGACCGGATAACCGGGCTGCGGTACCAGCACCACATCGCCAGAGTTTATGACCGCCAAAGGCAAATGGGCAATGCCATCCTTGGATCCGATGGTGGTAATGATTTCCCGATCCGCGTCGACCGACACGCCAAAACGCCGCTGCATAAACGCTACGGCCGCTCTCCGAAATGCCGGCACGCCCTCGTCAAACGGGTAACGGTGATTTTTCGGGTCGTAGATAGCCTTGGCCATCTCGTCAATGATAAACCGATGCGTCGGTAAATCCGGATCTCCCACCCCCAGGTTAATGACATCCTTGCCCGCCGCCAGGAGATTCCGCTTTTTTTTGTCAATTTCAATGAACAGGTAAGGCGGTAACTGGGCCAGCCGATCTGATTTGGTAAAAGCCATGCCTGCGTTCCAAAAAGAAAACCATCCGGTCTGCCACGGACACGCCCCGCCGACAGCCGTTCCATCTTTAGCCCGGTGAGTTTACGCCAAGCACCCGCTGCGGTAAAGGCGCGACGGAAATCAGATGTCGTGGTGAAACAGAAATGTCAGCCCTGCACCGGCCTGATGAAAACATCCGCCACTTTTCCGCTCCCGATGCATCGGGATTGCGCCATCTTCCAGCCCGGTCCCGAAGATTTTCGGGACCGTGGCGTCCCGATGGACGGGGCTCCCGGCGGGCCAACAAAATTCAAAATTACCAGCCGATCCTCCCGCCACCGCCCCCCCCCAAGGCGCAACCGAATCGAGT
>JABEVA010000188.1 GCA_013044065.1 Phycisphaerae bacterium | reverse complement strand
GTCATAAGGTGTGGGAACGGCTGCGGATGCTGATGGTGGTGGCGCTGCTTCTGGGGCTGGGCGTGATGGAGATCTCGCCAGCAATACAGTCAGGTTGACTTCCTTGGGGCGGTGGCAAAAACCGGCCTGTCCGCACGCCCAACCGATACGTGAGGATCGGGCTGAATTGCCAGGCCAGATCACCATAGCTGGCCCACGACCGGCGCTCCCCAGCCGGTTACGTAGGCGCTGAATTGCCTTCATGGCGCTGCTGATGCTCGGCCTTGGGCTGGCGACTCATCAACGTGCTGATACCTTCGCGTGGACTGCAACCCTCAAACAAAACGGCATAGAGCGTTTCGCTGATGGGCATCTCCACCCTGTACCGACGGGCCAACGCCACCACACTGCGTGTGGTGGGCAAACCTTCTACTACGCCGGAAATCTCCGCCTGGGCCTGCTCTGGCGAAAGGCCGGCCCCAATTCGCTGACCGAAACCGCGATTGCGGCTCGATAGCGAAAAGCAGGTGGTTACTAAATCACCCAATCCCGCCAAGCCGCTGAAGGTTTCCGGCTGGGCACCCAAGGCCATGCCCAACCGGGTAATTTCCGCCAGGCCGCGCGTCACCAGCGACGCTTTAGCGTTAACGCCCACGGCCAGACCATCGAGAATCCCCGCCGCAATGGCAATGATATTTTTGGAGGCACCCGCAAGCTCCACACCAACAACATCCGCGTTGCGGTACACCCGCAAAGACGAGCAGCTCATGAGATCCTGCACCTTGCGGCTAAGCCCTTCATCGCCCGAGGCCGCTACAACGGTGGCCGGCAGGCCCCGGGCCACTTCATCGGCAATGCTCGGACCTGAGATAACCGCCAGCAGACGCGGCCCCAAGAGATTCATGCAAATTTCGCTAGGCCTCAGCAGCGTGTCATTTTCAATACCTTTCGTCAGGCTGATCACCGGAACCGAGGCCGGGATGTGCCCCGCCAGCCGCATAAGTACCGAGCGAATATGCTGCGAGGGCACGGCCAGAAAAATAAGCTCGGCTTGTGAAATAGCCGCATCCTGGCCGGTAATCTCCACCGAGTCCGGCAGTCGCACGGTGGGCAGATGCCGCACATTAATGCGGGACTGGGCCAATTCGGCGGCGTGTTGGCTCTGGTGGCACCACAAAACAGTCTCTCGCCCGGCTTGTGCCAAAATCCAGGCACACAGGGTTCCCATGGCCCCATCCCCAATAATTGCGATTTTTGGCCGCATGAATCTCCGCCTGATTTTTGCCCGTGGGCCGGTCCCGGCCCAGCCACCAAGAGCCACGGTTTGATTCTACCATAGAGGTAGTCCGCTTGCAGTTAGGGACGGGGCAAGAATAACTTCACACTTTCCGGCTGGTTCTTTTGGCCGCTGGCGGCGTTGCTCGCTCCTTACAGACCCAAGGCCAGGGTATGCGCTCCCGTCGCGTGTCTTTCGGCCCGGCTGGACGCCCCCAACCAGCCACGGACGCAAGCTGCGCAGGGTTGATTTTTACCGGCGTCATCCCTAAGGTACATAAGGTGGAGAATGTTCTTGGACCACGCGCGGGTTGGGCCGGTTGGTGGCGGCTGCAACAGGCCAGGCGGATAATAGGATGATTCAAGGTAAGAAGGTAAGCAGGAAAGACGCGGGCATGGTGAATGCGGTACTTTTTGATCTGGCCAACACGCTGTTGAACTTTCGAGAGTTGCAGCTCAAGCCGATGTTTATCGAAGGATCGAGGGATTCTTATCGTCATTTGCAAACACTGGGCCTGCCTCTGCCGGATTTCAAACGCTATTCGATGGCCCATCTGCGGCCGTTTCAACGAAGCCTTCTCTGGTCGCACATCTGTCGGCGGGATTTTAACTGCATGGATCTGATGGTAAGAGTACTCGATCGCTTGAACATTCAACTGCCCAAACAGGAATACCAAAACCTTGCGTGGATCTGGTACGGCCCGGCGGCCCGGCGCTCGCATGTGGATCGCGGCACCTGCGAAGTGCTTAGCAACCTGCGCCGGCAGGGCATAAAGCTGGCGATTATTTCCAATACCCTGGCCCCGGCGTGCTGCCTGGACCGACATCTGCAAGAGGAGGGCCTTCTCGAATATTTTCCCATCCGACTTTATTCTTCCGCCACACGTTATCGCAAGCCGCACCGCGAAATTTTTCGCATGGCCCTGCACGAACTGCGGGTCCAACCGGATCAGGCTATTTTTGTCGGTGATCTACTCAAGACCGACATCCGCGGAGCGCAGCGCGCGGGGATGAGAGCCATCTGGAAACCCGCCGCCAACCAGCCCCGGACGAAATCCAGGAGCGCCGGGGTCCATCATGTCATCCGGAATATTGCGGATTTACAGCATCTTTTGCCGGAGATGGGGGTATGCAAATGGGCCGCGGCCTGAAATATTTCCCCGCCTGGCGCGGTCGGGGCATCCAATGGCGGCATCACCGGGCCTTGATTATAATCAGGTCGTCGGCCGATTGGCCGGCGCAAGCGGAGGTTTGCTTTGATTATTGACAGCACCGTTGAACCTGTTTTACCGCTGCTCAAGGCCGTGGGAAAAATTGCCACCGGGCTTTTTGTGTTGACGGCAGGCAGCGGTGCGGCGGCGTCGGCAACACTGGTGTCGTTTGTGCAGCAATTAAGTTTTGAGCCGCTGTGCATCGGCGTGAGCCTGCACCAGGGAAGATCCATCGGTTCGGTGATCGAAGAAAATAAAGGCTTCGTCATCAACGTCTGCCACGCTGGCGACAAAAACCTGCTGCGGCGTTTTGCCCGGCACACCTTGCGCGGCGCGGCGGCTTTTGACGGCTTGGCCATTCGCCGGTTGGATAATGGTGCGGTAATCCTGCTCGATGCCTGCGCCTATCTCTGGTGCGACTTTTCCCACAAGGTGGATCTGCAAGCCGATCACGATTTGTACATCGGCATAGCCACCATGGGTGATATTCTCGGCCCGGATGGAGCCAAACCGGTGGTGCATATCCGCCACGACGGCTCGCGCTACTAAAAAGCATGGGGTCTGGTGCGGCCGGCTCCGGGGTGCAACGTTGCTTTGCCCAAAGGACACCAAGCTGTGAGGTTATCTGATGAACGTGGCCGGTATTCCTGTTGAGATTGACGATCCCCTCAATGCCGCAATACTGGCCGTATCCGAGGATCGCGTGGAAGGTTTCCACCGCGACCCGCTGGGAAAAATCGCCGCGCTTAGCGGCGTACCGGTGTCAACGGTCATTGAACGCCTGTCGGCGATGCTGCGTGCGGGGGTCATACGCCGAATTCGGCAAACGCTGCTGGCCACCAATTTGGCCCAAGGGGCCTTGGTGGCGTGGCAGATTCCGCCGGAGCAACTCAATTTGGCCTTTGAATATATGTTCCGGGAGGATCCGTTTTCGGGCCATGTGGTGCTTCGTTCCACCGATGGTGAAACGGCGGGTTCCAAATACAAGCTGTGGACCACGCTCAAAGTGCCGCAAGGCTTTGACCTGGCGAAACATTGTGATTTTCTCATGGCCCAGGTGGGCGCTGTGTCCTACAAAATAATGCCCGCCCGCCGGCTTTTTGTTCTGGGGGTGGGACATGTACGTCGCAAAGGTGTGGTTCCAGGCAGCATGACCGATGAGCCTGCGCAGGTACTGGATACCGAGATTGTGAACCTGACTGATCTGCAATGGAAAATTCTCGTCGCCCTCAAGCGGGAATTTGCGCCGGAGGAGTTGTCCGTCGATCTGTGGCAACCCCGGGCTCGCCAGGCCGGGGTTGATTTACCCACGTTTTGTGAAGTTGCCGAAGAACTGGTCCGGCAGGGTGTGATCGGCAGATTTTCGACTTTCCTGGAGCACGTTAAACCTCTGGCCACCGGCGAACGGGTTACGCAATACAACGCCCTGTTTCATTGGGCGGCTCCGGTGGGTCGGGAAATTGAAACCGGCCAACAGGTGGGGCGGTTCCATATCATGACTCATGCCTACTGGCGCGAAGGCGGGCCGGATTTCGGCAATGTCAACATCATGGGGGTGGCCCATGGGCAGGACAAAAGCCGGCTGCTGGAGCACAAAGCGGCCATCGATCGCCACCTGGCGGCCGTGGGAATACCCATCGCGTATAGCAACGTATTCTGGGGTGGTCGCAGTGAGATAAAACCCAGCGAAATCGCGCCCCAGGCCTACCGCGACTGGTGTGCCCGTGTGGGGCTGGATTCGCGGGCCATGCGTGAGCGCGTCTAGCCCCGGTCCCTTACCGCGGCGCTGCAAGGAGGCATGAAGATTATGACGGATTATTCCAATTCATTTGTGCATCTCCACGGCCACAGCCATTATTCTCTTCTCGACGGCGGGGCTACCATCAGCGGCCTGTGCGAGAAAGCCGCGGAAATGAAGATGCCGGCGCTGGGCTTGACCGATCACGGCAATCTATTTGGTCTGGTGGAATTTTATAAAACGGCCCGAGCGGCCGGTATCAAACCGCTGCTTGGATGCGAGTTTTACGTGGCCCCTGGATCGCGCTTTGACAAGGATGCGCACGGTATCAGTGAGGCCGCGTATCATCTGGTGGTTCTGGCGCGCAACGAGCAGGGCTACCGGAACCTGCTGAAACTGGCCAGTCTGGCGTATCTGGAAGGATTTTATTACCGCCCCCGGGTGGATAAAGAAACGCTGGCCAAATACCACCAGGGCCTCGTCGTCATCAACGGTCATTTTGGAACGGAGATATCCGCCTGCCTGCAGCGCAACGATTGTCAGGCGGCGGTGGTTGCCGCCGGTCAATACCAGGATATTTTCGGCGAGCACTTTTTTGTGGAACTGCAAAACCATGACGATCCGGCGCAAATCGCAATGATTCCGCAACTCCTGGAAGTGGCGCGGCGGGTCGGAGCTCCCGTGGTGGCCACCAACGATCATCATTATCTGCTCAAAGAAGATTACGACGCCCACGATGTTTTGTGCTGTATCAGCATGGGCAAAACCCTCGATGACGCCGACCGCTTGCGTTATTCCCGGCATTTGTACCTGAAAAGCCCCGCGGAAATGCGCCGCATCTTCAAAGATATTCCGGAAGCCTGCGACGCCACGCTCAAAATTGCGGAAATGTGCGATGTAACACTGGACTTCTCCCGGCGGCATGCCCCGGTTTATGCCCCGCCGCCGGATCCCGCCACCGGTACAATTCCCACACCGGACGAGTATTTAAGGCATCTTTGTCAGCGCGGTCTGGTCGAACGCTACGGGCAACCTTCACCGGCGGTCATCCGGCGGCTGGATCAGGAACTCAAAGTGATTCAGAGCAAAGGCTTTTCCAGTTATTTCCTGATCGTGTGGGATTTCTGCAATTACGCCCGGAAAAATAAAATACCCGTCGGGGCCAGGGGGTCTGGCGTGGGTACCCTGGTAGGCTACGTACTGGGCTTGTGCAATGTCGATCCCATCCGCTACGATCTGCTCTTTGAGCGATTCATGGATCCGAGCCGGTCGGAAATGCCGGATATCGATATCGATATATGCCAGATTGGCCGCGACAAGGTCATTGAATATGTGCGCGGCAAGTATGGCAATGTGTCGCAGATTATCACGTTCTCCACGCTGGCGGCCAAGGCCGCCGTTAAAGATGTCGGCCGCGTGCTGGGTGTGCCGTTGCCCGACGTGGATAAGATAACCAAACTGATTCCCACCGGGGTCAATGTCACACTGCAATCGGCCCTGCAGGTTGCGGACTTGAAAAAGCTCTACCAGAGCGATCCGACCGTCGGGCGGGTGATGGATATAGCCGGTCGCCTCGAAGGCCTGTGTCGCAACGCCGGCATGCACGCCGCCGGAGTCATTGTCTGCGACAAACCCCTCGACGAGGTGGTGCCGCTGTATAAAAACGGCCCGGATGTGATGACCCAATGGGATGGTCCCACGTGTGAATCGGTGGGTTTGCTGAAGATGGATTTTTTGGGTTTGCGCACGCTCACCATCATCGAACGGGCCTTGGACCTCATCGAGCGCGATTATGGCCCGGGATTGCCGCAGCGGGTGTCCATGCAGTCGGATGGTACGGCCATTGAGGCTGCTCATCCCACTTTGCCGGCACGTCCCGGCCGGCTGGATATTGAAGGCGTGGATCTCACCGACCAGCGCGTGTACAGGCAGATATTTCAGAAGGGTCGCACGCAGGCGGTGTTTCAATTTGAATCTCCGGGCATGCGTGAATTGCTCATTAAAATGAAGCCGGATCGCATTGAAGATCTCATCGCCGCCAATGCCTTGTTTCGACCCGGACCCATGGACCTGATTCCGGAGTATTGCGACCGCAAGCACCAACGTAAGCCTGTCTTGAAGGCGCATCCGATCATGGACGGCATCCTCGAGGAAACCTACGGCATCATGGTGTATCAGGAACAGGTGATGCGCATCTTTAACCAGCTCGGGGGCATACCGCTGGCCAAAGCCTACAAGGTGATAAAGGCCATCAGCAAGAAGCACGTGGACGTGATCGCCGCGGAAAAGGCCAATTTCATCAAGGGTGCCCAGGGCAATGGCGTGGATGAAAAGCGGGCGGCGGAAATTTTTGAATTAATTGAAGAGTTCGGTAAATACGGCTTCAACAAAAGCCATTCGACGCGCTATGCCATTATCGCTTTTCAGACGGCCTACCTGAAAACCTATTTTCCACTGCAATTTATGGCCGCCCAGCTCACCTTTGAAATGACCGATCAGTCCAAGCTCACTGAAAATATCGACGAGTGTCGCTTTCTACCCCGTCCCGACGGCCAGGTGGGCATTGCCGTTCTGCCGCCGGATATCAATTCCAGTGTCGCGGATTTCGGCGTGGTGGACGGAACCATTCGTTTCGGTCTTGCGGCGGTAAAAGGGGTGGGTTCAAAAGCGGTGGAATCGATTGTCGCGGCGCGGGGCGATGGTCAAGGGCAACCCCTACGACCATTCACCAGTATCTATGATTTTTGTGAACGTGTGGACCTGCGGCTGGTCAATAAAGCGGTGCTGGAGGCTTTGGTCAAATGCGGAGCCTTTGATAGCCTGCACAACAATCGAGCGGCCATCACTGCCGCCCTGGAAAGTGCCATGCAAAGTGGAGCCGCCGCCCAGGAAGCCCGGCGCTGCGGTCAGGAATCATTGTTCGGCGGCGGCGATTCCCCAGCCGCAAAGCCGGTGTCGCTGCAGTTGCCCACCGTGCCGGAATGGAGCCAGGGGCAGAAAATGGCCTTTGAAAAGGCCGTGCTGGGCTTTTATGTCAGCAGCCATCCCTTGCGTGATCTGGAAGAACTGCTGGCCGGTTATACCACCTTTAACAGCCGCACCATTCAAAACGCCGATGACCGGCGTGAAGGTATTATTGGCGGCTTGATTGCGAAAATTGAGACGCGCATCGCCCGCAGCGGCCGCAGCGCCGGCCAGAAATGGGCCACCGTGACGCTGGAAGATTTAAGCGGCAGCATCAAGGTATTGGTGTTCAGCGGCGAATACCAGAAATATGTCTCCATGCTGGTGCCGGAAGCGGTGGTGTTTTTCCGCGGACGGGTGGACCGCTCCCGCCAAGAGCCTAACTTTCAGTGCAGCGAAGCTCTGACCGTCAAACAGGTGGTGGAAAAGCTGACCCGCGAAGCGACCATTCGCCTCCCCGCCATGGCCATCGAGCCGGGCCTGCTCTCGGAACTTGATGCGTTCATCACGCAGCGCAAGGGCAACATCCCCGTCAAGCTGGAGATCCTGGACCAAAGCCAGGAACCACCGGCCAAGGTCTGCATTGCCTTGCGCCGCGCCATCAGCGTAGTGGATTTCGCCAACGAAACCGGCAAAACCTTTTGGCACCAATGTCCCGTGGTTCTGCGCGGGCCTGGCCGGGGTTTGGTGATGGAGCGTGTTGAGGCGCACCCGGAAGTGGTACCGGAACCGTCGCGGACGGCTTTTGCCGGAGATGTCATTCCAGCTTGAGCGCCTGGACGAAAGCCGGAGGATGCCTGTGGTGCCTGGTGGGGTGCCGGGGTGATGCCGAAATCGCTTTTCAACGATGAAGCAATACCCTATAATTAATTGTTCGTGGTTTTTAGCCGGATGTGTTTTAACGCACTCAAGTGAGGTTTTTTAATGGTACACGTGAATCAGGGGACGCATTTATTTACCAGTGAGTCGGTGAGCATGGGCCACCCCGACAAAGTCGCCGATCAAATTTCCGATGCAATTTTGGACTTGCTTTTGACTGCCGATCCCCATGCTCGTGTGGCTTGCGAAACGCTGGTCACCACGGGTCTGGTGGTTCTGGCGGGCGAAGTGACCGTCAATGAGGCCGGAATCAAGGCCCTTAATGAAGTGGACCGTGTGGCGCGTCAAACCATCGCCGCCATCGGCTATAACGACCCGTCCACCGGTTTCGACGCCCGCAGTTGCGCTGTGCTAAGGGTTATTCACGGCCAGTCGCCGGATATTTCCCGCGGCGTCACCGCCACGAAAACCAAAGATCAGGGTGCCGGTGATCAGGGCATTATGTTCGGTTTTGCCTGTAACGAAACCAAGTCCTACATGCCGCTGCCGATCTATCTGAGCCATCGCCTCATGGAACGCCATGCTCGGTTGCGGCAGACCGGCAAAATTGCGTGGCTGCGTCCTGACGCCAAAAGTCAGGTCACCGTGGAATACGCCGCCGATGGAGCTCCGTTGCGAATCCACACCGTTGTACTCTCCACCCAGCATACCGAAGCGGCCATGAAGGGCCAGAGCTTTTCCGACACCTCGCGTCGGGCCGTCATCGATCAAATCATCAAACCGGTGATCATGGCGGAATGTCCGAAACTCTGGAACGATAAGATCAAGTTTCATATTAATCCCACCGGCAATTTTCTCGTCGGTGGTCCGCACGGGGATTCCGGTCTTACCGGCCGGAAAATAATTGTCGATACGTATGGTGGCCGGGGCTGCCACGGCGGAGGCGCTTTTTCCGGCAAGGATCCTTCCAAGGTGGATCGCTCGGCAAGTTACATGGCCCGCTATATCGCCAAAAACATCGTGGCCGCGGGACTGGCCACCGCTTGTGAGATTCAACTGGGCTATGCCATCGGCGTGGCTGAGCCGGTCAGTGTGGCCGTGGACACCGAAGGAACTTCCACCATCGACGACGGCGTCATCAGCGAACTGGTGCGTGAGGTATTTCCGCTCACACCCGCGGGCATTATTAAACATCTGAACCTGCTGCGTCCGATTTACCAGGAAACCGCGCGGCACGGTCATTTTGGCCGCACCGGCGAAAAATTCACCTGGGAAAAGACCGACAAAGCCGCGGAGTTGGCGGCCCGGGCGGCCGGTCGAAAATAAATGGATCACCGGCGTCGCAAGGGCGTCGGGTCACGAAAGCTGTTGAGAAATTCCGCGTTGGTCGGATATTTTTTCATGGCCGCCAGAAGAGTCTGCATCGCCTGCACCGGATCGCGATGAATAAGGTTGCGCCGCAGCAGCGCCGACTTATGCGCCATTTCCGGCCCCATCAACAATTCCTCTTTGCGCGTGCCACTTACCGGCAGATCGATGGCCGGCCACACCCGTCGTTCGGCCAGTTTGCGTGAGAGTACCACCTCCATATTGCCCGTCCCTTTGAACTCCTGAAAGATCAACTCATCCATCCGGCTGCCGGTGTCAATCAGGGCCGAGGCGATAATGGTCAGGGATCCCCCATGCTCGATATTGCGTGCGGCCCCAAAAATACTGCGCGGTTCCAGCAGCGCTGAGGAGTCCACGCCGCCGGACATCGTGCGACCGCTGGAGCCTACGAAATGATTAAACGCCCGTCCCAGACGGGTGATCGAATCCAGCACCACGAGCACATCGGCCCCAAACTCCACCAGCCGCCGGGCCCGTTCTATCATGCCGCGGGCCGCCCGCACGTGCGATGGAACATCCTCGTCATTGTTGCTCGCCCAAACCTCAGCGGATAGGGAGCGGCGGAAATCGGTGACTTCCTCCGGGCGCTCATCAATGAGTAAAATAAAGACTTTGAGATCCGGGTGGTTGATCAAGGCCGCTTCCGCAATTTGCTTAAGCAGTGTGGTCTTGCCGGTTTTGGGTGGGGCCACAATCAAGCCGCGCTGTCCGCGGCCTATCGGGGTAAGCATATCCATGATGCGCATCGACTCCGGCCCCCCTTTGGTCTCCAGCACGATACGCTGCCGCGGATCAATAACCGTCAATTCGGAAAATGGCGTAATGTGCTGATATTCCGCCGGCGTTTTGCCGTTGATGGATATTATTTCCGCGACCTGGGCCGGCGATCCTTTACCATTGGAGTTCACCGTGGCCGTGAGTATCAGCCCGGGCCGCAGGCGCAACGCCTCAATCATCTCGCTGGAAATCATGGTGTCGGTCGGATTCGGCTTGAACTTTCGGATCTCCGTGCGCAAGAGTCCGTTGCCTTTCTCGGTTAGTTCCAGCAAACCAGTCACTTGGTTGTCCATTCGTTTGTCTCGCTATGCTAAATTGTCCTGGCCGACCATCCACGTTGCGAACGGATCAGGTCCGGATAATCCGTAATAATCCCTTCCACCCCCATAGCCGTCATCGCCGCTACCAGCCCCACATCATTGGCGGTGAAGCACCACACCTTGAGGCCCGCCGCATGCGCCGCTGCCACATGTTCCATGGTCAGACATCGCACATTGCCCACAACCGTGGTTGCGGCCAGCGTTCGCGCTCGCCGCAGCGTATCCTGACTCCATTGATCCACCAGCAATCCCAGCTTCAGTTTCGGCAGCAATGCCGGCAGCGGATCCAAGAGTTCCGCATGGTAGCTGATCACCATTACCCGGACCGCCGCATTGCGGCGGTGAAGCAATTCCGCCAGCACCGCTGCCGGAATCGGGGCCTTGATTTCCAAGACTGGAATCGTGGGATCGGCGATCGCCAGCAGGGCCTCATCCAACGTGGGAATGCGTGCTGCCGCAAACCGATGATCCTTCCACGAGCCGGCATCAAAGCGGCGCAGCTCCAGCGCCGTAAAATCCGTCACCCGCCCATGGCCGTTGGTTGTGCGATCAATCCGGTCGTCATGGATGACTACCGGAACGCCATCAGCGGACATTCGCACATCAAACTCAACTGCCGACGATCCCAGTCGAATTGCTTCATCGAATGCGGCAACGGTATTTTCAGGGGCAACAGCCGATGCTCCACGATGAGCAATCGCCATGACCGTGGGTTTTGCCATTGCTATCTTATAGCATAAACCCGGCTTGATGCAAAGCGCCGGCCGGGCTTGGCCAACGTCGTCATGCCGACATTGGGCCATCTCCGCCGGACCCAGGGCCAAGGTCCGGCGACGCCCCAAGCCGCAGGTCCTCCAGATCGCTCACCGCCATCCAAAAGCCGTTGCCGTCCGTACCCGCTGCCACTTTTACCAATAATTCACTGCGCCCGGCCGGCAAATCCACATCCAGAAAAAAATGGCCCTTGCGGGCCGCCCCATGGCCTCGGGCAAATGGCAACACCAGTTGTCCGTTCAGCCACATCCGCAGGTAATAGTCCATCCCGTAGCGCAGCCGCACCCGATAGGGATGCGGCGAAAATAGATAAGTTACCGCATAATGAATTGAGCCTTCGCCGGCACCAAAAATCTTTTTAAAGTCCACATAATCTTTGCATGCCTCCATCTGGGTCCAGCGTGCGGTGGTATGTTTATCTAACGCCACCGCAGCTTGAAAATCGCGTGTTGTTTCCGGCGTATGGACCACCGTTTCCAGCAGTTGCTCCGGTGTCCGGCCGGATTTTAAGTCGTACCTGAACGGGCCTATGGCCGTCCAGGATTCCCCACGGATATCGCGCAGCATCGGCTGACATTCCAGAAAACCAACCGCCGTTTTACCGCCGTTACGGCGGCGCAGTTCCAGCCGCAGTTTGCCCGCGGGCAATGCCGCCGCCGTCACCAAAGTCCGGGCCACACCCCGTGGTGTGTCCCGGTCCGCCTTGAGACTCCCGAGGAGTCTGCCATCCGCATAAATATCCAAGCCTCCAAACTCACCACCTTCCACGTACCCGACGGTAATGCGATAGCGTGAGTTGCAGGGTACAGACCAGTCGATCACCATGCCCGCCGCGGTGGTGAAAATAAGTTTTTCTCCCGGCCACTGCGGACAAATGGTTTCACTGGCCACCACGCTGGCCGCCCGCGAATCCGGTAGCTTGGTACAAAGTTCCCACGCCGCCAAGGCTTCAAAGGGCATGATGGGCGGTTCTTCCGGGACGGCCGCGACAGCCTGATCCGGGTCGTAGGTCCAGCCCGCCGCCATGCCCTGGGTGGCTTCCGAAATCCACAGTGGAAAGTTCAAGCGGTGAGCCACATCCAATGCCTGTGCGGCCAGATCCGTCACCCCGGCCAGAATGGCGATGTGGTACTCGTGTCTTCCCTGATCCGTGACCGGAAAGTCGCTTCCCGGCGGCACCACAAAAGGATCGTGGTTGGCATAATACGGGCAGCGCAGCAGGGTGGCGCGAAGAAGGCCGTCCGGGTGTACATCCACCCCGGAAATGTCCGCACTTACCATGGCCAACGACCGGCCCTGGCCTTGGAGCATCACCACATCCCGCAGGGGATATTCCTGTCCATCACACGGTCGATCAAGCAAAGCACCCGGTGTGCCATCGCGCCGCGACTGCACCGAAAAGCCCGTCGGCACAAGCAACTTCAAGATTTGGCGGCACCCATGCCAATACAGCCGCAGCTTCATCCGAATCATCGGTGAATCCTGTTCCAGCAAAACAGTCCAATGCAGGCGGCTACCCTGAAAGCTGAAGGAATTTTCCAGTGATACCCGCAGCGGGCCTTGTTCACCGATGCGCCAAGGCGTGGTGGTAGTAAAAGTTCCCAGCAACGGCCCCCGGAAGCCGACCACACCATGCGACCAGGTATCAGATAAATCCTCCAGCACCGCGATCTGTATACCGCCGGTAGCCAGCATGGCCTGCGAACGAAAAGTGAATTGTTCCACGCCCGTGCGGCCGACACGGACCTGGCACTGTTGGTGCCCCATTTTGTCTGGCTGTACCTCAAGAGCGGAAGGCGTCGCCACCGCTTTGGATCTGCGGTAAAGCTGCAATACCTGTCGCCCTTTGGCCGGCACCCGTACTGGCAACAGGGTTCTGCGCGTCATATCGGCTGCCGCATCCGCCGCTATATCCTGCGTCGGCACCACCGCGCCATCTTCATCGCGCAATATAAATTCCGGGGATTGTCCATTGGCAGGTAGATAAGGCTCAAACTCGGCCAGCCCAACCCATGGTTTTTCAGAAGGATTGCCGATCACCAGGCGCTGCCGCGGGCAGGGCGGCAGGCTGGTCATATTTCTGCGTGTGCTATCCACGAGAATTTCGCGGGCTACCGATTGCACGTAGCCCAGATCATCGCTGCTCTGCCGACAGGCTTTCTCTATGCAACTGCCCCCGAGCACATCGTGAAATTCATTAAAGAGCAGCCGCCGCCATGCTTCCAGAAGCTGTTGCTGGGCGTGTGTGGCCTGTGGTGCCGGCAAATCCTGGGCCGCAATGTCCGCCTGTATTAACGCGGCCTCGCCCTGGCGCACGCCCTGCTTGATATCACGGACCACAGTGTAACAGCCCACCGCGTGCATCTGTAATTCACCAACGACCAGAGGCAAATGGGCGGTCTTATCCTTGATCGCATCGAAAAAGGCCCGGGGATGGCTGAAACGCAACTCCACATCCGGAGCAAACTGCCGGTGTTCCCGTATCCATTCAATTTGGGGCTCTTCGGGCAATCGAGTGGGTAAATTATACTCGAAAAAATGATTTGGTGGGCCACTGGCCGTGGTTTTCTGGCACTTGACAGGTTTTCAAAACTG
>JABEVA010000187.1 GCA_013044065.1 Phycisphaerae bacterium | reverse complement strand
TCCAGGGTTTTTGGACACTCTCCAAAAACGCGCGCTTACCGTCCGGATAGAGGCAGTCAGCATCCCCCGTTTTCACCCGCTTGACTTTGGCAGAAGAGATACGCCGGCGATTGATCCGGCGAATAATGTGCTGTATGTGCAATGCGAGGAAAGTGAGCAAGGTCCGGGCACGAGCGGCGTGTTACACTGGGTTCACCTGTTGGCGGCAATAAAAATTTACAACGGCCGGCGCTATGCCACCGCCGACATTGCGGAAGGTTTGGGCAATGCTCGTTACATCAGTGGGCCGGAGGTGAGGCGGCGTGGGGGCGGGAAGACGAGATTCGATGCCTGCGATTTGACGTGTCGCTGTTTAACCTTTGATCCAGTGAATCACACGGTTTACATGGCCTGGGCGGACCCCGGCGATCACGGCCCGTACAACGGCTGGGTCGTAGGATACAATGGGATCAGAAATGCCGCCGATACGCTCGATTGTACTGCGCAATGGTGTGCTGTACCAACCGGCCACGGCACAGGCAGCACCAGGTTCAGTGATGGTGCAGGCGGTATCTGGCAGGGTGCGGGTGCTATTGCCGTGGATAAGCACGGCAATTTGTATGTCGAAACCGGAAATGGAACTTTTGACACGAAGTTAATTCAGGCTCCGTACAGCGGTCGCCTGAGCACCGATGGGCCTGATTTGCGGGTACCGGTCGGGGGTGATTATGGAGATTCGGTCGTCAAGCTTTCTCCAGACTCGGACCTTCGCCAGCATCGGGATAATCCCAATGGATTTGGCCTGCATGTAAGCGATTATTTCACTCCCATGGATGAAGAGGTTCTCAACAATACGGATCGTGATCTTGGGTCCAGCAGCCCGGTGTTGTTGCCCAAATCCGTGGGCATCCCCCAACACCGAAGGCTGGTCGTGATCAACGATAAGCAGGGCATTATCTACCTGCTGGACCGGAACAACATGGGCGGGTATCACGGTGATGCGGCGAGTGATGAGCGGTCCGGCTTTAATGATGTGGTTGAACAAATCAATTCGGCTACGGGCGGTGCGTTTAGTACGGCCGCTTTTTACACCGGCGGTAAGGCCCATGGCGGCGTCATTTTCTATGTAGGGGTGGGTGATGCGGCAAAGGCGTTTGCAATTTCTCATGCCCACATCAGGCCCCATCCCACCAGTACCTCTCTGCATAGCTATGGTCGGTACGGTTATCCAGGCTCGACGCCGGAAATATCCAGTAACGGTGCCCACGACGCCATTCTCTGGACTTTGAATAGAGGTAAGAATAGTTTGGTGGCCTTCAAGGCCAGCAATCTTCATGATTTGCTTTTTAGCAGTGCGGTGGGGACGGGCCGCGCTCTCACGGGATCGCTGGTGCGTTTCAACACGCCCATGGTGGCCCAGGGCCGCGTTTATGTGGGCACCAGCGATGCCTTAAATGTTTATGGCTTGCTGCGTGAAAAGCCGCACCGGCCGTAGCCGCCCGAACACAGCCCTTGTTTTTGCACCATCAGCGAGTTTCGGTTTCCGAGGGGGGGGCATATTCTGCGCGGTGGGACCACGGGATTCGCTTGCAGCAAGAGGCGTGCCTTTTGCTGGCTTGGCGGCCCTTCTATAATTTCCGCGGTGATCGGGCCTGGGTGGCCGCAGTGGATGGTTCCATGTGGTTTGACCTAGACGGCCAAGCTTGGTGAAGGGTGCGGGCACGATGGCGGAATAAATGAGAGAAGGTTAAAGAGAGTAAAATAAATTCAAGATGATTCATTTTGTTACGCTTTTTACATTTGACTCAAGTTGTCAGGATCTGGTAAAATTGGTTATTGGTCGTGGATGGAATTATGTTATTTTTCTGGCGTAATTAATTTTTATTCACGAATCCATAATGAATCAAATGGTAATAGGTCAGGATGGTGCGCTATGATGGGTCAGTGCTTACGATTTTCAAGAGGTGTAGTCCTCATGGTCTTGGGGGTTGCGGGAGCGAGCCAATTGGCATGGGCGGGCCCGCTGGTATCGGCAACGCAGCATGTCAGCACGAACCTGGCACGCATGACGGTGACGGCGATTCGTCGCCGAGCGGCCGCGCCCGTGAGCTGGCAGACGATTTACAATTACCATGGTGGAAGGGTACCCGCCGGTACACGGATTTCTGCCACCGGAAAATGGATTGATCCGCGGGTACATATTGGCCGCGCGGGCATTGGCTTTTCCTTTCCGCATCTGCCAGCGCATCCGAGGAGCGCGTCGGAGTGGATCAACACCGCTTTTGAAGTGGAACGGCCCATCGCCAATTATCCCACGCGCATTACCGTGACATACCAATCATATTTCAATCAAAACATCGGCGTGCCTTATGGGTGGTGGTCCCCAATCACATTCAACCGCGCGGACCATGAATTTACGGCTTTGTTTTCCGCGACGCGAGGCATTGCCAACAACAAAATAAAGGGGTTGCTGATCCATCCGGTGGGAACCAATACCTTGGTGTGCACCTTTGGCGGAGGCCAAAAACCGGCGTTGCTGATCAATGGCCGCAATGGCCGGGCTATTTTCCCGCACATTGTTTTGCCCAAGCCGGGAGCCATGTTGTTGCCCGGGATCGGAATAGCCAATACTTTAACCCTCTTGCCCACCGATCACGGTCGATGGTACACCATCAGGTCGGTGAAGATTGAGCAACTTCGGCCGCCTCTGGCGGTATCGGCGGTAGCCGCGGTAGACCTTGATGTGCCCGGCGCTGCTCCCGTGCGGGTCACGATCGAAGTGGTCAACAAAAACAAGGACTCGGTGGGCTATGTGCTGCGCGACGTGTGGGTGAACCCGGGACGGCACCATTTATTTTGGGATGGCATCAACCAGAAACAAAGCCAACCGCAAAATACCCGCTGGATTCATCCCGGAGATTACAGCTTCCGGCTGACGACCAGCCTGGTGCATGTATCCTACGCCGGCGAGCCGGACAACAGTGTGCGGCCCTACAATTCCCGCAGCTACGCCCAAGTGGGCTGCACGGCCCTGGCGCTAACGCCGCCAGGCACGGTGGCGCGTATACGTCGGCATGTATATAACAATAACTCGGGACGTAATGTGCACCCGAATACCACCAACTCTGTTGAGTTGTTATGTATCGGCTACGATTCCAATCAGGGGGAATGGGTAGGTGCCCATGGGACGGTGATCAGCACTAAAACCGGTAACGCACACATGCAGGCCGGCCGCGGTCTGGCGTTGACTCCACCGGATCCGGCCGCGCCGACCGATCCCAACCACCAGTACTATTTCGCGTCCACGGCTGTTGATGGGCGCCCATCCATAGTCAGTTGTTCGTTGCCCAACGGCCCATGGCCAACCCACTCGAAAAAATTTTCGAGTCGGGAATGGAATCGCGTTGGGCCGCATTTTCGGCCCAACACCCTGTACACGGATGCCGTTTTGCCACCGCCACCGGCCCCCAGGAATTCGCCCGAAGAGCCAACCTGGGATCTGTGGCAGCGCGGCTTCTACGGCTTGCAAATTGGCGATCACGGTAAGCTGCTGTTTGCCTGTGACAACGCGGATAATCGCCTGGAGGTGCTCAATATAGGTGGCAGCGGGGCGGCCATTGCTGAAATTCCAATCCGTTACCCGATGTACGTGGCGCTGGCGCCGTCCGGCGCGGCGGAGGCTCCGGCGGGAGTCCGTTGGGTTTATGTGGATTCACCCAGCATGGGGGTCTTAAGAATTGCCTGGCACACGGCGGACAACACGTTTGGCAAGCCTGTTTGCATCACACCCGGGGGCGCGTTTGCGTTTCCGCGTGGGATTGCCTTTGACGCCGCGGCCGGTCGGCTGCTGGTGTGCGATGCGTATAACTTGCAGCGCACCAAGGTGGCCAACCAGATTGTGGTCATTGATCCGCTGACTGGGAAGGTGCTGGCACGCTTTGGCAAACGGGGCGGGGTGAACCCCAATGTCGGCGGGCATATCACCCGCGATGTGTTTACCTGCCCTTTAACCATTGTAGCCGATTCGACCGGGGCTGTTTGGGTCAACGATTACTTCACCGGAGAGGTACGAAAATACGCTTTCAATCCCGTTACCAATGTGTTTCATCTGCTCCTGCGGACCTTAGGCCCGAACACCACTAATATATCGCAGTTCTATTGGATGCCCGGCGCTGTACCGACCAAGGTATGGGCGTTCGGCAATTTTTTTGTTGGCTATAATTCCAAGCTTTCCGCCGATGGCCGCTACACCGATCAAAGAGCGGATAATGTCTCCACAATGCCGCCCGGCCAAAACAATTTACGGCCGTTTGCCCATTTTGTCCGCATTCATGGCCACGTTTATGCCACATTTGCCGGCAGCGGGGACATTTATGAAAAGCTCGGCCATCGTTGGATCCGGCGGGCCGCGTTTGGCCATGTGGCGCGTTTCACGCTAGGCCCGGATCTGGATGCCCAGCAAGCCGCCGAGGCCGCCGGCCTGCTGGCCAAACCCGGTCAACCGCCCACGGCTCTGGACAAGGTCATTGCGGCCTCCGGCGATCAGCACTGGCAGATCCGGCAATGGGCGTGGTCGGACCTCAACGGCGATGGAAAAATGGAGTATTCCAAGCAGAATCCAGAATTTAAAATTGCCTTTCATAAGGCTCCCATTCGCACGACCTACCTGCCGGCCAGCCCATGGCTGCGTCCATCGGACGGCGCATTTATTTTGCCGGTGGATCCGGTACCCCCGGCGCACCGTCCGGATGTTCCCGCTCTGGCGGTTATTGTGCCCAAACTCATCCATGGCCATCGGTCCTACAACTGGGCCGATGCGCGGATCATAGAGTGTACTCCAGGGCCGCCGGTGATGGACGTGTGTACCCAGGGTGGACGTTATTTTGTGCTCCGCGATCAACGCCACGATGTGGGACCGGGCAACATTAATTCACTGCAATGCTACAGTGCGGCGGGTAAACTTCTTTGGACCCGGGAAAAAAGTGACTATTCCATCATCAGTCTGGAACCGGTTGGTCGCGGCCTGATATCCACCATGGAGCGCAGTTGGTTTGAAGACGGCCCCGTGTCCATTCGGACCACCGAAGGGGACTTGGTGTGTCAGGTGTTTTGCCGGCAGCAGGGAGATTGCTGGTCGCCGGGAACGCTGCGCGTCAATGCGGATACCGCGATGATTGGCTTGGTGCAGGCCTACAAGGTGACCGGACTTACGAGCGTTCGCACCGCCACTGCCGAGGTACGGCTTGGTGCCGCCGGCAATTGACGATTCAGTTACACCGTCGTGACTGACTGGAGTTTCCATGGGGGGGGAAGCGCGCATCCAACGACTGGCCTGAGGCGGCTATACGCGTGTCGTGGTGGCAACGGTGGGCGCTAGGGTGAATTTACTTTTGCTGTCCCGGCTTGCGGCGCGGATGGAACTTGGAGCGGTGCCGTAAAAGCGGCGGAATTGTTTGTTAAAGTGGCGCGGGTCCGGCATGCCGACGGTGGCACCGATGGTTTTGATCTGCATGTCGGTTCCGTCCAGCAGACTGCGGGCATAACGCAACCGTTGAACCAGAATGTAACGGGCGATGGTCATGCCGTGGCGGCGGTGAAAATGTCGGGACATGTAGTTCCTGGATAATCCCGCCCGCCGACATAAATCCGTCACGGACAGCTTCGCTTCCAGGTTGCGGCAAACATCGGCGGCCAACGCATCGGCCTTGTCGGTGGCGGTGCCGACGGCCGTACCGCGTCGGTGCTGTTGCCGGTCCAGAGCCAGCCAGATCAAGAATTGCTGCAAGGCCAGAGCGGCGGTGGTGGTGTGCCCAGTGGCATCTGCTTCATGGCCGTGTCCACGAACATACCATTGTGCGATGTTGGAAAACTGTTCTTCCAGATAGGCGCGTCGCCCGGCCAATGCATTATGTGGCGGAAGTTTCAGCAGCGGGCCCAGGCGGGGCTGGGGGCGAAAGTGAATGCACCAATGTCGGCCCGGCGCTGTGATTTCGTAACGTGAAGGCCCGCCCGGCGGCGAAAACGTCAAATCGCCCGGCTGAAGCGTATAACGTCGGCCCGCCAGCTCCAACACCCCCATATAATCGTGCAGATGCAAGGCCCACGTGTCGTGCCGGTACGTGATATTCCAGTGCTGCTCCGGCATCGCAAAGCATCCCGCCTGGGTAATTTCCGGAATGCAGCGTATCGGCCAGAGGAACCCCATTACCTTTTTCACATGGTATCTCCAAAACCGGACTTTCCCGAGTGGTGAAAATTTACCACTAAAAGCGCACTTTTTCCAATTGCAAGCAAGCCCTCGGCGGGGCCATAATTCATAGATGGCCCGCGTTGGACGGGCTGGCTTTTTATAAAGGGTGCGAATATGACCAGTGCAGGCTTAACCGAGGAACAAAAGCGATTCTACGACGAAAACGGCTATATCGTATGTCGCGGGTTGCTGCCGGCCGATGAGGCCAAGGCCCTGCGCCGGGAAGCCCACGATCTGGCCGACAGGCTGGTTCAATTTCGGAATATCAATGCCGCATGGGCTACAATTCAACATACCAAAACCGTGGTTCAACATTGTCACGATGTGCAGTTTTACTCGGCTATGTTCAGCCGGCTGATCGTGGATCCGCGCTTTACCGCGGTGGCCGCCTCCATCATCGGCCCCAACGTGCAACTGCATCACACTAAAATGTTTATCAAACCGCCGGAAAAAGGTGCTCCCTTTCCGATGCATCAGGATTATCCATACTTTCCACACCAGCGCAACACCATGATTGCCGCCATTTTTCATTTTGACGACGCACCGGTAGAACGCGGTTGTGTGCGTTTTGTGCCCGGCTCCCATAAACTCGGGCCGATTGTGGTATCAACGCCGGATTCGTCTCTGCCGCCGGAACAATATCCCATTGAAAAAGCCCTACCGTGCCCTGCCAGGGCCGGCGATGTGGTATTTTTTAATTATTTGACCATTCACGGATCTGGTATTAATGCCAGTGCGGAAGCCCGCACCACGCTGTTGGTGCAAATGCGGGATCCCACCGATCCGCCCTTTAGACGGACCCATGAATCGCGTGGCCAGGGGATGATGCTGGCTGGTATTGATCCTTCCTGCTGTACCACCAAGGCTCTGGAACCATCGGGAGAAGTTCCGGCAATTGCAGCCGGTAAAATGTAACGGTGCGTGCCTACAGGTTCGAGGGGATAAAATCAAACGCCCCGCCCCGATGCACCAGCAGGAATTTGCACGGCACCGGCCCGGAATTCAGCAGGCGATGGGGCAGCGCTGCCGGGATGCGGCAGCATGCGCCGGGCGATAGCGCATTTTGCGGCCGGCCCTGTATTTCCACGGTTACGACACCGGTTATGCAGTAGCAAAGCTCTTCGGCTTGCGCGTGAGCGTGCGCGGAAACGCGTTGGCCCGGAGCAAGAGTTATTTCTGTGACGCGGGCCGTGCCAGCGTCGACCAAAACACGATATCCGTCGCTGGTAAGATGGGGTTCGTCGGTCATTGACTTATCCTTGTGTTGGCAGGGCCGGAAACCAACGGGCGGCCGGAGCTTTTTGATTATAGCCGCAGCGCCAGCCAAAGTACTAAGCCCTAAGCCCGCTTGCGCACGGCCAATTGCAAATGGGCAGCCCGGCCGGCCGCCACTGGATCCCGCGCCAGCAGAGCCTCCATGGCCAGCATCTGTTTTATTGCTCCGCCTTCCTGGAAAAATTTGCGATTACGCCGCACGGGCAGAATGGTTTTTCCGATGATTGAGATCATTGTAAAGCCGGATTTGGCGGCCAGATGCTCAATCTGCTGTGGGGTAAACATGCGGAGAGCAAATTGCTCGTGCTCATCGGCCGTGAGCCAGTGGGTTTTTCCGCTGCGGACAAAATCATCGAGATCATCAAGCTTGCCGGAGCTAACAAAATGGTCCAACCCGGCCAGCAGGTTGTCTACGGTAAAAACCAGCACGCCGCCGGTTTTCACCACGCGGTGCAACGCCGATAGACATGCGGAGGCATCACCGCAAATCGAAACCACATCGCCCAGAGCGATGGCCAGAGAAAAATGATTCGGTGGCAGCGATTGGAGCATTTTGGCATCATCCACTTGCAGCGTAGCCCGGGCGGCCTTGCTGCTAAGGTCCGCGGTTTTGGCCCAGATTTCAAGTTTTCGCTCGACCATTTCCAGCATCTTGGGGGAATGATCGACAAAACTCGTCGGAAAGCCCGCCTTGAGCAATTTAAGGCCCCATTTGCCGGTGCCGCAGCCCAAATCCAGTATGGCCGCATCCGGAGATTCGGGTACAAATGTTTTCAGATGATCCCAGGTGAGTTGGTCGTGAAAATCCCAGAAGGGATCATCATAGATGTTATCGTAAACCGCTGCGACGCGATTATGGTAAGCGCGAGATTTATCTGATGGATGTTTGTGGCCCATATTTCACCTTTGCACCAACGCGGATGCCGACTTGCTCCGGCGGCAGTGACTTACTTTACTCTCTGGTGCATTATTTTTCCCGCCAGTGCCGCGGCAGGGTGGCGTTATGCGGGTTGTGCGGCCACAATAGCTGGGCACCACAAGGTGTTGCTGGAGTACCACACCATGTCCGAGCCTACCATAACCAACCGCGGCCATATTCGGACCGAACAGGCCAATCCGGCCTCGCGCCTGTTGGATGTCATGCCGGTACACGAGGCTGTTTTGCTGATGAATCAGCAGGACCAGATCGCCGTCGCCGCGGTTGGCGCGCAATCGACCGTCATTGCCGAGGCCGTGCAATTGGTCACGGCCGCTTTTCTCACGGGTGGCCGCCTGATCTACGTGGGTGCTGGAACCAGCGGTCGCCTGGGCGTGCTGGATGCGGCGGAATGTCCGCCCACCTTTTCCACCGATCCGGGCATGGTGGTAGGCGTTATAGCCGGCGGCCCTGCGGCGTTGACCCGCTCTATAGAAAATGTGGAAGATGATGCCACTGCGGGCGCTGCGGCTATGGAAAATGTTACGCTGGGGGCCAACGATGTGGTGTTTGGTATTGCCGCCGGTGGCACGACACCTTTTGTATACGGAGCGTTGGATGAAGCTCGGCGGCGGCAAGCAAAAACAATTTTTTTGGTGTGCACCGCCCGGGAGCATGTTACCGCCACGGTGGACCTTATCATTGCCTTGGAGACTGGACCGGAAGTTTTGACAGGCTCCACGCGGCTAAAGGCCGGCACGGCCACCAAACTGGTGTTAAATACGGTGACCACGCTGGCCATGGTGCAGCTTGGCAAAGTCATGGGCAATACCATGGTGGATCTGGATGCGACGAAAAATTCCAAGCTGGTGGATCGCGGAGCCCGCATTATCGAAGAATTTACGGGCAGAAATCGCGATGAATCGTTGGCATTGCTGTTTCAGGCTCACGGTAAGGTCAAGAGAGCCATCGTCATGCACCACCGTCGCTGCGACAGAGCCACCGCCGACCGACTGCTGGCCGACGCCGGCGGTCGCCTGCGAAGCGTGCTTGAAGAGCCATAGATCCAGTCCATTATTGGTCAGAGGCGATCTTCGGTAAGATCAAAAACGGGTTATGACGGTGCGCGTCCGCCGCGGCCTGGGAGGCCTTGGTCAACTGCTGCATTTTCTGGGCATTGTCCGAGGCCAGTCGGGCCAACTGCAGATAAACCATGGTCTGCACGGCCGGTGTGAGCCATTTCACCGGAGAGGTTCCCGAAGGGTACAGGCTTCGGGCTTGGCCCAGCACACTTAACGCCTGCATCAAGGCTTGTGTCGCCTTGGTTTTCAGGCGGGCTTCTGCGGCGTTGTTGATGACGGGTAAGGGCGAGGTGAGGTTGATGGTGGCATAGGCCTTGGTGGCGTCGGTTTGGGCTTGCAAGCGGCTGGCAATGGCGGTCAAACGCAGGGCATAGGCCTGGGCCTGATCCAACTGTGCCAACCCCTGGTTAATGTCCAGCAGGCATTCCGGAGTGGTATTGGATTTGGCTTCCACCAGTGGATTGTAGGCACTCATGCCGGCTTGCTGCAATTGGGAGGCTTCGCTTCGATTCTTGCTTTCTTCGCTGGCTGCGGCCGCGAGATGCTGCTGTGCCAATTGGGCAAAGGCTACGGCCGCAGCGTCATGAGTCCGCATGACTTTCCAGTGAAGCTGTAAGGCAGCCAGACGCCGATTAAGCGTCCGTAGACCGGCACTTTTACCCGCAATCAGCGTGGTGATGTCGGCCTTGATATCCGCCAGACGGGAAGCCTGCTTCTGGGCTAAGACCTTCGCGGTGCTTAGCGCTGCGGCAAGTTGTTGGGTTTTTGTGGTGGCGGCGTGCAGACGAAGGGCTGCGGCTTGGACATCGGTTTGGGCAAAATCGAGTCGGCCTCTGAGGATGGCCAGTTTTTCGCCAATGGCCGCACCCTTATTGAGCAACCCCACCGCTTGCTGAAAGCTCTGCAAGGAACCAGCCCCCGCGGTTTGGCGGGATTGATTCTCCAGCAGCGTGCCTTGGGAATCCAAGGTGCTTCGCTGATGTTGGAGAGCGGTAATATTTGCGGTCAATTTATCCGCCTTGGCCTGGGCGGCGGCCAAGGCTGCCTGGGCGGCGCTGCGGGCGGTTTGGGCCGCAGCCAGCGCCGTGCTGAATTGCCGCACCATATCGGTTCCCGTTCCCAAGGCTAACATTGTGGCATTACGCCCGGCAATGGTCAGGGCCAGTGTATTGACGTCGTCCACGGCAGCGCGTACCTGTTCGACGGACCTTTCCATCTTGAGTAAAGACCGCTGCGCATCGCCTAACGCGATAAATCCGGCCTGCGCTTCGAGCAGGCCTTTGAATTGGTAATGGAGATCCGGTGAGGCCAGAGCGGCGGAAATCAGCGCGGCGGCATGACGGAAATCACGACTTTTGGAACGGGGCATTAAAAAAGAGGCGGGATGTTGCCCAGCGCCTCGCACATGGGCACTGATGTAGCTTTGAAGTTGCGTCTGGTTTTTAATGGGCGTAGAGAGTTGACCTGGAAAATTTTTCTGCGGGCGAAACGCTCCCGCGCTGGCCACAATGCGGGCGGCTTTGTTGCTGGCGTCCAGAGCCGCATGGTCGGCGCTACCCGATGGAGAATTATTGCAGCCGGCCAGTGCCGTCAGGCTTAGTACCAGCGACGGTGCCAGTACCAAGCGAGGCATAGCCCCTGTCCAACGGTTGATGCGGTCAGGGAAATTGGGCCTAGCGGCCATGCTGAAAGTTTTATCCATGTTGCGCATCACGTTTTTGCTCCTGTTTTAAGTTACGCCGAAATGCCGGCAAGCCACGGTTCCACGCAGGAAACTTGAGCGTAATGGGTGATTCCGGAGGCCTCAACCGTGGCCGAACAACGGGATTTTCAGACTCCGGCCAACGGTTCGTCCTGGCCACCCAGTCTTTTCTATGCCTTATTTACCAGCGCGGGATGGATGCGTCAACAGAAAAATTACCTCTTTCGTTGCGGACATGGTCATTGACTTGGCTCCATTCTTCGTTTACATACAGACCGTGGACATAGGACACATTGGCGTAACGGGGATGAATATGATGAAGGGGATCGTTCTTGCCGGTGGTGCGGGCACCCGACTCCACCCCATCACGCTGGCCGTAAGCAAGCAGCTTTTGCCGATCTACGATAAACCCATGATTTATTATCCGTTGAGCGTGCTGATGCTGGCCGGCATCCGGGATATTCTGCTGATTTCAACCCCCGTCGATTTGCCCGCCTTCGAAAGGCTTCTCGGCGACGGCAGTCAGTTTGGAATACAGTTGCATTATGCCCCACAACCCAAACCCGAAGGCCTGGCGCAGGCGTTCCGGATTGGGGAAGGTTTTATCGGCACCAGTCCGGTTTGCCTGATTTTAGGCGACAATATCTTTTATGGGCATGGCTTTTCCGAAACATTACAAACGTCTGCCCGGCTTACCGCCGGGGCCAAAATTTTCGGCTATCGTGTGTCGGATCCAGAGCGTTACGGCGTGATCGAGCTGGATTCCCACGGTTCTCCCATTGCACTGGTGGAAAAGCCAACCCATCCTAAAACCAATTTGGCCGTGCCCGGGCTTTATTTTTATGGTCCGGAGGTGGTGCGGCGGGCGTGGCAGCTTGAGCCTAGTGCGCGCAACGAGTTGGAAATCACCGATCTGAATCGTACTTATCTGGAATCCGGCAATCTACAGGTGGAAATTCTGGGGCGTGGCATGGCGTGGCTTGATACCGGCACCAACCGCACACTTCTTGAGGCCGGGGCCTTCATCGAAGCTATTGAAGAGCGTCAAGGACTGAAGGTAGGATGTCTGGAGGAAATCGCGTTTCACCAGGGCTGGATCAGCCGCGAAAGACTGCTCGACGATGCCCGCCGGTTGGGTAAAAGTTCCTACGGCAATTATTTGCGAGCTTTGGCGGACCATTCTCAATAGGGATATCCTCATGCGGCGAATTGATACTATTCTTTCCGGCGTCTGCGTGCTAGAACCGATTGTGCATGGTGATTCGCGCGGCTTTTTTATGGAAACCTATAATCGACGGGTGTTTCAGGACTTGGGCATCACCTGCGATTTTGTGCAGGATAATTTTTCCCGCTCCGGCCGAGGCGTGCTGCGCGGGTTGCACTACCAGATTCGCCAGGCCCAGGCCAAACTGGTGCGCGTGACCTGCGGGGAGGTTTTTGATGTGGCGGTGGATGTGCGCCGGGGCAGTCCCACTTTTGGCCGCTGGGTCGGCGAGGCCTTAAGTGCCGAAAACCGGCGGATGCTTTTTGTTCCCGCGGGTTTTGCGCACGGATTTTATGTGCTTTCCGATTGTGCGGAGTTTGCCTATAAGTGCTCCGACTACTATTCCCCCGCGGATGAACGCGGCATTGTATGGAACGATCCGGAGGTGGGCATTCGCTGGCCGACGGGCGGAACTGCGCCGCTGCTTTCCGCCCGCGACGCCAAATTCGGGACGCTGGCCGCAACCCGGCCGGAGGACTTATTCATCTGGCCATACGATCAGCCATGATCCCGTCAGGATGGGTTCTAAGTCCAGCCGCCTATTTTCTGGAGTTTTCACATGGTCATCACTGGATTGCACACCCCGAAAATTGTATTGGTCACCGGCGGGGCGGGGTTTATCGGATGCAATCTGGTCCGGCATCTGCTGGCCCACGATCCACATCTTCAAATCATCAATGTTGATGCCCTGACCTATGCCGGGTCCAGGGAAAATTTGCGCGATATTGAGGCCCAATATGCCGGGCGACACCACTTCATCCAGGCCGACATCTGTGACGCTGCCGCAATGAACGCTCTGTTCGTCCGCGAACCCATTGATACGGTTATTCACCTTGCCGCGGAGAGCCATGTGGACCGGTCCATATCCGGACCGGAAGCTTTCCTGCGAACCAATGTCATGGGTACCTACGTGTTGCTGCAGGCAGCCCGCACTGCGTGGAAAGACCGGGCTGGCAGGCGTTTTCATCATGTGAGCACGGATGAAGTGTATGGATCTCTGGGCGTGGCGGGCCTGTTTACGGAAACCACACCTTATGACCCCAGCAGTCCGTACAGCGCTTCCAAGGCGGCGTCGGATCATCTGGTGCGGGCGTGGCATCGCACCTATGGCCTGAATGTGACCATTTCCAACTGTTCCAACAATTACGGGCCATTCCAATTTCCCGAAAAGCTGCTGCCGCTGATGATCTCCAATGCTCTGGAAGGCAAACCTCTGCCGGTGTATGGCGACGGCAAAAATGTCCGCGATTGGCTTTTTGTGCAGGATCATTGCGCGGCCATTGAAATCATTGTGCGACGGGGCACGTCCGGTCGCACGTATAATATCGGTGGCCATAATGAATGGACCAATCTTAATATTGTGCATCTTTTGTGTGATACGCTGCAGGAAATGCGCCCGCGGACATCCGGCCATTACCGCGATTTAATCACCTTTGTGGCCGACCGTCCGGGCCACGACCGCCGGTACGCCATTGACGCCGGCAGAATTGCCGCGGAATTGGGATGGAAGCCGGAGCACACGTTTCCGACCGGGCTGGCAAAAACCATTCGCTGGTATCTGGCCAACACGGCGTGGATTGAGGCGATTCGCAGCCAGCGTTACCAAGGCCAGCGCCTGGGCTTGGTGTAGCTGCCATTGATGGCCGGGCGCTCTTTTCGGCTCTGCAATCACGGGCCGCAGACCACTTGGCGGAAGCTTATACCGCCTTGGCCAGAAAGCCGCCGTCCACGACCAGCGTTTCTCCTGTGACAAAGCTGGCCGCATCGCTGAGCAGATAAACGGCGGCCCCGACAATTTCTTCGGCCTGGCCGAAGCGACCCATGGGGGTATGGTCTTTCAGCCATTGGCCCCGTGGCGTGCCGGCGATCAGCGGACGGTTCAAATCCGTGGGAAATACGCCGGGGGCGATGCCGTTGACGCGAATACCGTACTGCGCCCATTCGTTGGCCAGGCCGCGGGTGAGAGCCATCACCCCCGCTTTCCCGCAGGCATAGGCGAGCACTTCGGAAAAGGATACGTAGGAATTCAGGGAGGCAAACGTGATAATGTTGCCACGCTGGCCTTTGGCATCCGGTGATTGGCTTTTCATCGCCCGGCCAGCGGCCTGGGCCACGATAAATGCCCCTACCAGATTAACGCGGACGATCGCTTCAAAATCCGCTGGTGAAAGGTCCAGCGACGGTTGCTTTTTGATAACACCGGCCGCATTGATCAGGGCATCAATGCGCCCCAAGGTTTTTACCGTGTGGGCAACGGCCGCAGCGGCACTTTCGGGACTGGTAACATCCACGGTGATCGCGTCATGGTCCCGGCCAAGCTGCGTTTTCATGGCCGCCACCTTGGCCGGATTGGAAGAACCCGCCACCACACGTGCGCCGGCCTGAACCAGCCCCAGTGTAACAGCTTGCCCCAGGCCGCTGGTGCCGCCCACAACCAGGCACGCTTTTCCGGAAATATCAAAACTCGAAAGGGTCATGGTTAATCCTCCAAAGGGGGCAGGCGGGTCCGATCAAAAGGTACGCCCGCGGTTTTAGCAATTTCAGCGAACGCGTCGATTTCAGCGGCAGTAAACAAAAGTCCGCCAAGCCGAGCCGATTTTTCGGCAGCCTGGGCTTCCGGCTGGCCCGGCAGCAGGCATTTCTCGTTGCCGTGGCCAAGGATGTCACGCAAGACTGCGGCCACGTTTTCCGCTTGGCTGCGATGTTGCGCAAAGTCTCCGCAATTGAGGGCATCGGGGTGGATGCACTGGAAGAAAAAGGCCGGGGTTCGCTTTTCCTCCAGCGGGCCGGTATTCCACCGGCTGCGCAAAGTCGGCAAAGATCCCCCAATCAGGGCGGCTAAGATTTCATCAATCAGGGACAACCCATAGCCTTTGTGCTGGCCGAAAGGCAGCAAGGCCGTAACTGCCTTGGGGTCCGTCGTTTCCTGGCCATGAATATCCACGCCACAACCGGGAGGTAACATTTTCCCTTCCCTGGCCAGTTGCTGCACCCGTCCCATGGCCACCACGCTGGTGGCCCAGTCGATACAAACCGGAAAGCCCACGGCCGCAACCGTCGGAAACGCCCAGGAATGAGGATTGGTACCCAGGGTGGGAAATTTGCCACCAAATGGTACTACTTCCGCCAGAGCCGCGGTGCAGCAGGTGTAGGCAAGGTAGCCTTTTCTGGCGGCGTCAATCACGTAACCTCCGCCCCATAGATAATGAAAGGCGTTGTCCACGGCGACGGCACCGATCCCGAACTCGTCGGCAAGTTTCATGCAGTGCCGCATCGCTTCCAAGGCGACCGCCTGCCCGAGCTTGCGGTGCGCGTTCCAGCGAGCGACGGCTTTGAAGGGGTTGGGCAGGGTTTGAATTTCCGCACCGGGCACGCAGCCGCCAGCGCCGGAGCCGAAATGGTCGTCCAGGTGCAGAGCCTTGATGGCATTGTGGGTTTTTATACCGTGGCGGGCGGCGGATTCACCCACAATCGCGGCGGCCTGGGCTTCGGCGGCGGTGTAGCCACGCCGGCGGTAGGCAGCAGCGACCAGCGTATTGTGCATTTCCACGGGCATGAGGTAGTTGGCGGCAGTCATCATTTAATTTCCGAAGTAATAAAAAAGTGGTGGTCATCAACCGCATCAGCGCTTGATTCGGGCACTGCCGCCGTGAAACACGTGCAGGAGTTCCTCCAGATCAATCTGACTGGTATCGCCTCGGGTGGTTTGCAGCAACGCTCCGTGGGCGGCACCAAGG